>NZ_JBPSDN010000019.1:0-77124 GCF_052036135.1 Gordonia marina | reverse complement strand
CCGACCGCGATCTCCGTCCGGTCCGCCACCGTCAACATCATCCGTCCCAGCCCCACCCAGGGTCTCCTACCGCGCTACCCGCAACCCCTCGTGGCCTGCAGTGTTGCTACGACGGTATGACACCGCCCACCCATCCACGACGTGACGCCGGCCTGGTCGCCGCGTGGCGTCAGCAGCAGGCGCGCGGTCATGTCGGCGCGTTCGATGGACCGGCCGAGCAGCAGATAGCTGTAGCCGTCGTCGTGGCTGAGCGTGGCATCGGTCAGCCCGGCGAACATCGCGGCGCGGCCCTTGATATGAGTGAGGAAGTCGTGCGGGCCGAGCCGCCGCGCCCGTCGTTCGGCGTCCCCGAGGCCCATGTAGGTGGCGTTGAGGCACTCCCACATCTCGCTGGAGATCACCTCCCGGGCACCGCGGGCGTTCTCCCGGGCGGCGTGCAGGATACCGGCGATGGAGTCCGGTGCGAGACGGTCGTAGGCCACCCGATCGGCCAGCGTCCACACCGAATGCGGGCCGTCGCCCGGGTCGATGCCGAGCACGGTCAGGAGATGGCTCACCATCGCGTCGGTGTCGACCGTCGGGTCTTCGAGGAGTTGCTGGACGGACACGTCCAGGATCCGGGCCGTGTCGTCGGCGCGTTCCACATAGCGTCCGATCCAGAACAGGGAGTCGGCGTTCCGCGCGAGCATCATCGTTCCCCTCCGAGCACCCAGGTGTCCTTGGACCCGCCGCCCTGCGACGAGTTCACCACCAGCGAGCCCTTGGTCAGCGCGACCCGGGTGAGGCCGCCGGGGAGTACCCAGATCGATTCGCCGTCGTTCACGGCGAAGGGCCGCAGATCCACGTGGCGGGGCTCCACGTCGTCGCCGATGATGGTCGGATTGGTCGACAGCGAGACCATCGGCTGGGCGATCCATCCGCGCGGGTTGGCCAGGATCTTGGCGGCGAGTTCGTCGAGCTCGGTGCGGGTCGCGCGGGGACCGAACACGATCCCGTAGCCGCCGCTGCCCTCGACCGGCTTCACCACCAGCTCGCCGAGCCGGCTGATCACCTCGGCGCACTCGTCCGGCAGCCAGCAGCGCAGCGTCTCGACGTTGTCGAGCAGCGGCTCCTCATCCAGGTAGTAGCGGATGATCTCCGGTACGTAGGTGTAGATCAGCTTGTCGTCGGCGACGCCGTTGCCGACCGCGCTGGAGATCACCACGTTGCCCGCCCGGGCGGCGTTGACCAGTCCCGCGACGCCGAGCATGGAATCCGGCCGGAACTGCATCGGGTCCAGGAACTCGTCGTCGATGCGGCGGTAGATCACGTCCACGCGGGTCTCGCCGTCGGTGGTGCGCAGGTAGACCACGTTGTCGCGGCAGAACAGGTCACGGCCTTCGACCAGTTCCACGCCCATCTGGCGGGCGAGCAGCGAGTGCTCGAAGTACGCGGAGTTGGCCACACCGGGCGTCAGCACGACGACGGTCGGCTCGCTGACACCCGACGGTGCGGCGCTGCGTAGCGCGCGCAGCAGATGCCGCGGATAGTCGCGCACCGCGCGGACCCGATGCGCGGCGAAGAGGTCGGGGAAGACCCGGGCCATGGTCCGCCGGTTCTCGATCACGTACGACACCCCGGACGGCGAACGCACATTGTCTTCCAGGACCCGGAACTCGCCGTTCTCGTCACGGATCAAGTCGATCCCGGCGACATGGATGCGCACCCCGTTGGGCGGGCGGATCCCCGCGGCCTGCCGGTGGAAGTGCTCACACGAGTTGATCAGCCGGCGCGGGATCACGCCGTCGGACAGGATCTGCTGTTCGCCGTAGACGTCGTCGAGGAACATCTCCAGCGCCCGGACGCGCTGTGCGATACCGGCTTCCAGGCGGGTCCACTCGGCGGCGCTGATCACCCGGGGCACCGGGTCGAGCGGGAACGGGCGCTCCTTCCCGGAGAGGGAGAAGGTGACGCCCTGGTCGATGAAGGCCCGGCCGAGGGCCTCGAGCCGGGCGCTCAGGTCGGCCGGTTCGATCTCCGACAGGGCGGTCGCGATACCGCGGTACGACGGCCGGACGGTGCCGTCGGGGCGGAACATCTCATCGAGTGCCGACTGATCGATGCCGCCGGCGTAGTGGGCGAAGGCGGCCGCGGAGGTCGGGGTGGGCAGCGCGTTCATAGCGAGAATCGTGCCGCTGCCAACGGCGCGCTGTGTGATCGGAATGTGTCGTCGACGTTGCACCAGCGGCGCGATGTTAAATCCGCGTTCTCGTCGATCGCGGGTCGTAGGCTGCGCCGCCGTCCGAGTGCGGCGAGCCCCCTGGGGCGAGGAGCGTCGAAGCCCCGGGCCTTGTCGAGCCGCCGGAAGACGACAGCGCGCCCCGCGGAGTTCGCGGGGCGCGCCGAGATCGTCGTTCTCAGTGCGACACTAGATGACGCCCAGGGCGACCATGGCGTCGGCCACCTTGGTGAAGCCGGCGACGTTCGCGCCGACCACGTAGTCGCCGGGAGCGTCGTACTCCGCGGCGGTGGCCAGGCAGTTGTCGTGCAGGGCGCCCATGATGCCGCGCAGCCGCTCCTCGGCGTACTCGAAGCTCCACGAGTCGCGCGAGGCGTTCTGCTGCATCTCCAGGGCGCTGGTCGCCACACCACCGGCGTTGGCGGCCTTGCCCGGGGCGAAGGCGACGCCCGCACCCTGCAGGATCTTGATCGCGTCCGGGGTGGTGGGCATGTTGGCGCCCTCGGCGACGGCCAGGCAGCCGTTCTTCACGAGCGCGGCGGCGTCGTCGGCGTCGAGCTCGTTCTGGGTGGCGCACGGCAGGGCGATGTCGGCCGGGACGTGCCACAGGCTGCCCTCGGTGCCGAGAGTGGCGCCGTTTCCGCGCAGTTCCACGTATTCGCTCAGGCGGGCACGCCGGACCTCTTTGACCTCCTTGAGGATGCCGAGGTCGATGCCCTTCTCGTCGATCACGTAGCCGGACGAATCCGAGCAGCCGATCACCGTGCCGCCGAGCTGGTGGACCTTCTCGATCGCGTAGGTCGCGACATTGCCCGAGCCGGAGACCAGGACCTTCTTGCCCTCGAAGCTGTCGCCCTTGGCGCCGAGCATGTCGGAGGCGAAGAAGACGGTGCCGTAGCCGGTGGCCTCCGGACGGACCTGCGACCCGCCCCACGACAGGCCCTTGCCGGTGAGCACACCCGACTCGTAGCGGTTGGTGATGCGCTTGTACTGGCCGAACAGGTAACCGATCTCGCGGCCGCCGACGCCGATGTCACCGGCGGGGACGTCGGTGTACTCGCCGATGTGGCGGTAGAGCTCGGTCATGAAGCTCTGGCAGAAACGCATGATCTCCAGGTCGGACCGGCCCTTCGGGTCGAAGTCCGAGCCGCCCTTGCCGCCGCCGATGGGCAGGCCGGTGAGGGAGTTCTTGAAGATCTGCTCGAAGCCGAGGAACTTCACGATCGAGAGATTGACCGACGGGTGGAAACGCAGGCCGCCCTTGTACGGGCCGAGTGCCGAGTTGAATTCGACGCGGAAACCGCGGTTGATCTGCAGCTTGCCGGCGTCGTCGACCCACGGCACCCGGAAGATGATCTGCCGCTCCGGCTCGCACATGCGAGTGAGTACGTCGAGGTACTCCGGGTGGCGGTCGACGACCGGGGTCAGCGACTCGAAGACCTCTTCGACGGCCTGGTGGAACTCGGGCTCGCCCGGGTTCCGGCGGATCACGACGTCGTACACGTCCTGGAGGGGCCCACTGAATTCACTCACGGTTGCAACTCCTTCGCCGCTCCATTGCGGCAGTTCGCCTCCGGCCCGGGACGTCGTCGCGCCCGGTCCGGCCGGTTTGTTCCGCTTGAACTGTATCGGCGTTAGGTTCGCTCTCCGAAATCGGGACCAGCGAAAAAGGAGGGATGCGCGGCTTGTCCGGATCCATCGGTCCGGCGCCGCGGCGGCGCGAGTGGGGCGCCGTCCGGGTGATCCGGCCGTCCGCCGGCCCGCGGGTCAGAAGCCGTCAGGCTGGATGGCGACGGTCTGCGACCGGCTCGCGGCGTAGTGCGACACGCTGAGCTGCAGGGAGACGACGGCCGACGCGACGCCGACCACGGCGAGCGCGATCGCCGGGGCCCAGAAATCGCGCGGACTCGCGCCGGTCACCGGATCGACGGCGGCCAGGATGCCGAGCGCCACCGCGCCGAGCAGCGTGAGGGCGGCGACGGCGGCCAGCGCGACGCTCCAGGTGCCGGCCCGCCGGTAGATGTCGTCGCCGACGAACGAGGCGGGTCGTTCGCCGTGGTACTCCCGGCGCCAGAGGTGCAGGTCGGCGACCACGCCGACGTGCTCCCAGCCGAGGTTCTCGCGGAACGTGTAGTAGTCGATCGGCGCGGGGTTGGCGCGGCGGTCCACGACGTACCGGACGGTGGCGGGCTCGGCGTCGTCGAAGTGCAGACGCAGCGGGCTGAGGCCGTCGATCCCGGCGACGTGCCGACCGCGGGCGGCCTGGCGCTCCAGGTAGAGCTCGAACGAATCGGGGGACAGGTGGCGGACGGGTGCCAGCCAGGCGGTCGTAGTCATCGGAGTACCTCCTGCATCCGGGGTGGAACAGACGTCCCTATCTGTTCCATCCTGCGAGCGGGCGGAGCCGGAAGGCAAGGCTACTGAGACGTAACGTAACGAACGTCTCAGCGCCGGATCGGCTGTGGCGGAGGAGATTTCGGGCGGCGGCGCCCGACGGCCCCCGGAAACGGATCGGTCCGCGCCGATCCGCCGGTCACCGGGTGCCGCGCGAACTAAGGTCGGTGAGCATGAGCGGCGACGGCACCCTGGTCACAGCGAGCGCGATCGTGGCGGGTGCGAGCGTCCTGCGGCCGGGCTGGCTGCGGTCCCGCGACGGCCGGATCACCGGACTCGGGGCGGGGGAACCGCCGTCGCACGACGGCCCGCGGCTCGACTTCCCCGGCGGCACCGTGGTGCCCGGATTCGTCGATCTGCACGTGCACGGGGGCGGCGGCGCGTCGTACACGGACGGGCTCGCCGACGAGGTCGAGACGGCAGCGGCCTTCCACCGCCGGCACGGCACCACCACGACCATCACCAGCACGGTGAGCGCCAAACCCGACGACCTGCTGGCGATCGTCGCGCGGCTCGCCGACCTGGTGGAGGCCGGGATCAGCGCGGGCATCCACCTGGAGGGTCCGTGGATCAGCGCCGATCGCTGCGGCGCCCACGACCCGGAGGCCCTGCGGGCGCCCGAGCCGGCGGAGATCGACCGGGTGCTGGCGGCCGGCCGCGGCACCATCGCGATGGTCACCCTGGCGCCCGAGCTGCCGGGCGGCATGGCGGCGGTCGCCCGGTTCGCCGACGCCGGCGTGCTGGTGGCCGTCGGTCACACGGAGGCGACGTACGACCAGGCGCGCGAGGCCATCGACCGCGGTGCCCGGGTGGCCACCCACCTCTTCAACGCGATGGCCCCCCTCGGCCACCGGGAGCCGGGCCCGGCGCTCGCCCTGCTGGAAGACCCCCGAGTCCTGGTCGAACTGATCGGCGACGGCGTCCACCTGCACCCGGCCCTGGTCCGCGACCTGCAACAGGCCGTCGGCTACCGGCGCGTCGCGCTGGTCACCGACGCGATGGCCGCCGCCGGGATGGCCGACGGCGCCTACCGGCTCGGCTCGCTCGACGTGGACGTCGTCGACGCGGTGGCGCGGCTGCGGCACGGCGGTGCGATCGCCGGGAGCACCGCGAACATGGAACTGCTCTTCCGGCGGGGCGCGGAGAGTCTGACCGGGGACGACGGACTGCCGGATGCCGCGCTGGTGGGCCTCACCGAGATGACCGCGGGCAATCAGGCGCGGGCGCTGCGCCGCCCCGACATCGGGGTCCTGGAGGTGGGGCGCCGCGCCGACTTCGTCGTCGTCGACGACGCCTTTGCGGTGGTCCACGTGCATTGCGAGCGGTGACCGCTTTCGCCGGAGTCACCCGCGCGAATGCGGCCGGGTTGCTGGGCATCGGCGTCGGCGCGGGTCACAATGGGGCAGGTCGACCCTCGACCGACCGCCCGAGACACACCGAAAAAGGGGTAGCGATGAGTCCGAAGAGCCGCACCGAGAGCGTGATCAAGCGACTGGAGAAGGAGATCCGCCGCGTCAGCGACGAGGTGGTGGCGCTCCGGGACCAGATGACCGGGCGGGGCAAGGACAAGTCCGCCGCGGCGTCGACGAAGACGAAGACGGAGCCGGCCAAGGTCGTCGAGAAGAAGCCGGCCGCCGAGAAGAAGGCCGCCGTCGCCAAGCCGGCCGCCGCCGAGAAGCCCGCGGCCAAGAAGGCCGCCGACACCAAGGCCGCGGCCAAGCCCGCCGCTAAGCAGGCGGAGAAGAAGCCCGCTCCGGCGAAGACCGCCGCGAAGCCGGCCGCCGAGAAGAAGCCCGCCGCGGCCGAGAAGAAGGCACCGGCGAAGAAGTCCGCTCCTGCCGAGAAGCCGGCTCCCGCGAAGAAGCCGGCCGCCAAGGCCAAGACCGTCGCCGAGCTGCGCGCCGAAGCCAAGGCCAAGGGCGTCAAGGGCTACTCCACCATGAAGAAGGCCGAGCTGATCGCCGCGCTCGCCTGATTCTCCTGCCGGAAGGGGGCCGGTGAGCCATCGGATCCTGCGCGCACTGACCCCGCCGGCCCTGCGGGGCTATCGGCCCGCCTGGCTGCGTGCCGATCTCTTCGCGGGCATCGCGCTGGCCGCCGTCGCCATTCCGGAGGCGATGGGATACAGCTCCATCGCGCAGGTCCCGGTCAGCGCCGGCCTGTACGCGATGATCGTGCCGACCATCGCGTTCGCGCTGATCGGGTCGTCGAAGATGATGGTGGTCGGCGCCGATTCGGCCACCGCCGCGCTGCTCGCCTCGGGCATCGCCGGCCTGTCGATCGCCGGGCTGGCCCCGTTCACCGCCGATTGGCTGGGCTGGGCCGGACTGATCGCGGTGGCCACCGGGCTGATGCTGCTCATCGCCCGGCTGCTGCGACTGGGTTTCCTCGGCGACTTCCTGTCGCCGGCGGTACAGGTCGGTTTCCTCGCCGGGGTCGGTTTCCTGGTGCTCACCGAGCAGCTCCCGGGCATGCTCGGCATCAGCCACACCGAGGCGGAGAATCCGAACGTGCTGGTCAAGTGGTGGCACGTGCTGACCTCGCTCGGCGAGATCAACTGGTGGTCACTGGGTTTCGCGCTGGCTACCCTCGTCGCGATCGTCGGGGTGCGGCTGTCACCGCGCAAGCTGCCGGTTCCGGTGCCGATCGTGATGGTGATCGTGTCGATCGCGGTGTGCTGGGCGTGCGGCTGGGACCGCCGCGTCGGCGTCGTCGGTGACTTCGGCGGGAAACTGCCGACGGTCTCCCTGCCGACCGATCAGTTGCTGGCCCGGCTGCCGCTGGTGATGACCATCGCCTTCGGCTGCATGCTGGTGATCCTGGCGCAGAGCGCGGCGACCGCCCGGAGCTTCGCGCAGCAGTCCGGCGACGTGGTCGACGTCAACCGCGACATCCTCGGCCTGTCCGCGGCCAATCTGACGGCCGGCTTCACCGGCGCCTTCGTGGTCAACGGCAGCCCCACCAAGACCGCCATCGTCAAACAGGAGCACGGGCGCACCCAGGTGACCAACCTGGTGATGGCGGCGGTGGTGCTGATCGCCACGGTCGCCCTCAATGTGCCGCTCGCACATCTGCCCAAGGCGGTGATCGCGGCGATCGTCTTCGTGGTCGGGATCGACCTGATCGACGTGACCGCGTTCGGCCGGATCTGGTGGATCCGGCGCATCGAATTCGTCATCGCGGTGGTCACCGCGGTCACGGTGATCTGGTTCGGCGTGCTGACCGGCATCATCAGCGCGATGGTGCTCTCGCTGCTGCAGATCATCCACCGCCAGTACCGGCCGGAGCGGTTCGTCGTCGGGGTCGGGAAGGGTGGCCGCCGGGTGTACGAGAGCGCGCGGCCCGGCCACCAGACCATGCCCGGCCTGATCGTCTTCCGGTACGACGCCGACCTGTTCTACGCGAACATCGGACGGTTCTCGGACAGCGTGATGCGGCTGGTCAAGGGGGCGCCCGATCCGGTGCGGTGGCTGGTGCTCGACTGTTCGGCGATCTCCGACGTCGACTACTCCGCCGCTCACGAGCTGAAGCACCTGATCGACTTCCTGCACGGGCTGCACGCGAAACTGATCCTCGCCGGCGTCACCCCGGAGCTGACCGAGTCGCTGCGGACGGCCCGGCTGATCGAGGACTTCGAGCCACACCGCCTGTATCCGACCGTCGGCGACGCGATCCGCGCCTACCGCAAGGAGTACGGGTACAAGAAGGACGGCACGCGCAAGAAGCACGCGGGCGTCGACGTCGTCGCACGCCGGACCCACCACCGGCAGCCGGTGTCAGTAGGCGGGAACGAGGGCCCGGGGGTCGTCGTTGCTGACGATGTCCACCCCGAGGGGAAGGAGCGAGACCGGCACCATCTTGAAGCTCGCGATGCCCAGCGGGATGCCGATGACGGTCAAGCACAGCGCGAGCCCGGTGGTGATGTGGCCGATGGCCAGCCAGATACCGGCGACGATCACCCAGATCACGTTGCCGATCAGTGACGGCGTTCCGGCGCTCGGATTCCGCACGACGGTCCGCCCGAACGGCCACAGCGCGTAGTTGGCGATCCGGAACGACGCGATCCCGAACGGGATGGTCACGATGAAGATGAAGCACACGATGCCGGCCAGCGCGTAACCCAGCGCCATCCAGAAGCCGCACAGCACCAGCCAGAGGATGTTCAGGATCGTCTTCACGGGTCCATTGTGCGCCAGGATGAGCGGGTCGTGAGCGGTTAAGGTTGGCCCATGACGAACAGACCCGGGCGCGAGGCTCTGTGGTCGGCACTGGCGACGCCCGTACTGGTCGTGCGCTTTCTGGCGACCCTCGCGACCATCGCCTTCGTGCTGCTGTGGCTGATCGCCGCGGTCCGGGACACCCTGCTCAACGGCTGGCTGTGGTGGGCGCTGGGCTCCGTCGCCCTGCTGCTGGTCAGCACCTACCTGTACAGCGTGCTCCGGGTGCGCTACCCGTCGAACCACGACCGCTGGGAACCCTGACCCCGGCGCAGGCTTTCCCCAGCTCCCGGCTTTCCCCGGACTCCGTCCCCACACCCGGATTCCGTTCGTCCACCTGGATCCCGTTCCCGCACCCGCTCTATTGCGGTGGGTGGTAAGGAAAGCAGGTGGTGGGACGGAATCCGGCTGCGTGCGGAACTCAGAACTGGACGTTCGGGACCTGCGTGTTCCCGGCCGGGGCCTGGTAGAACTCGCGCGCCTTGACTCCGGCCATCGGGGCGAAGAACATCCACGGCAGCGTCTTGACCAGCTGGTTCAGCCGGGAGACCGCGTCGTTGTAGTACTGCCGCGCGAACGACAGCTTGTTCTCGGTCTCGGCCAGCTCGGTCTGCAGCGCCATGAAGTTCGGCGCGGCCTGCAGCTGCGGGTAGTTCTCGGCGACGGCGAACAGCCGGCCCAGTGCGCCGCTCATCTGCGCCTCGGCGGCGGCCTTCGCGGCGACGTCGGATCCCTGTGCGGCCTGTTGCAGGCCGGCCCGGGCGGCGGTGACGGCCTCGAGGACGCCGGCCTCGTGTGAGGCGTAGCCCTTCACGGTGTTGACCAGGTTAGGGATCAGGTCGGCGCGGCGGGTCAGCTGAACGTCGATCCCGCCCATGGCCTCCTCGGCAGCGATGTCGGCCTTGCGCAGCTTGTTGAAGCCCATGATCCCGAAGAGGACCAGCAGGACGATGATGACGACTACGACGATGAGGATGATGACGGCGGTGCTCATGGGAAGTCTCTTCCGGTTCGGGGACTGACTGACATTATGCGTGGTTCCGGGGAGACCGGCGCGGCGTCACCACGACCCGCCGCCTCCGCCGCCGCCTCCGCCACCGGAGAATCCGCCGCCGAAGCCGCCGCCTCCGCCGCTGCTCGACGACGACTGCGACGCGGAGTACGCCGACAGCGAGGAGTTGAGGCTCGACTCGAAGCTGTCGAACGCGGAACCGCCCGCGCCGAAGCCGCCGATGCCGTGCGCGGTGTAGAAGCCGCCGCCGAACCAGACCGGATCGGGCGGTTCCTGGCCGGTGGCGTACCGGTACTTGTCGGCCCAGGCGTCCGCGCAGTCGAAGGCGATGGCGTACGGGATGTAGTCGGTGAACAGGTCCTTGCGGGCGCTGAAGTCGAGTCGTTCCTGGTTGGATCGGGTCGACAGCAGACGCTCGAAGCCGGCCGCCCGCGACCACACCTCGCGGCCCAGCCGGGTGCGGCGGGTGCCGACGCCGGACGTCCAGAGTCCGGCGCCGCCGATCGCGAACCCGGCGAACGGCAGGGCCCAGACGGTGGCGGGCAGGACGCCGAAGATCAGCAGGCCCGCGCCGATCACGAAGGCGACCGCGACCAGCAGGCGCCCGATGTTCTCCGAATTGCTGCTCACCACGGTGCCGCTCGACGCCCCCCAGCCCTTGACCGCGCTCTCCAGCGAGCCCTGGCTGGTCTTCAGCGTCTGGCCGGCGGAGACGGAGCCGTCGGCCAAGAAGGTGCTGCCGGGGGTGCTCAGGCCGAGCGTCGCCAGCAGTGCCTGGTCGGCCGCATCGAGGCGGGCCGTCACCTCGGGGGTGGCCTGCGAGTGCACGGCCCAGTCGCCGCCGTGCCGTTCGAGTTTCACGGCGCCGATCTCGGCGAGGTGGAAGAGCGTCGCCACCAGGGCGCGCTTGGGCATGGCCTCGTTGGCGACGTAGAAGGTCTGCGCCGGGCCGAGGACCTTGCCTGCCTGTTGCGGATCCTCCGGCGGGCCGTACATCACCGGGCGCAGCGGCGGGGTCTCGCGGCTGCGGAGGGTCCACCAGAGGCCGACGCCGAAGGTGAGCGCGGAGATGACGAGCGCGGCGATCAGGCCCGCCACGGACCGGCCGAGGATCGGATCGAAGCGGATCGACCAGGGCAGCATGGTGCGCGACGGCGCCGGGAACGGCAGATCGGCGCGGACCGCGACGCCGGTCATCGGCGGAAGCTCGCCGGTGGTGACCACCCGGGTGTTCGGATCGGGGCTGCTGATGGTGCAGTCGATCCCGCGGTTGGTGGCGCAGGTGAACGACAGCGGTTCGGCGGGCAGGTGGATGGTGCTCTCGGTCTTCTGCATCGTCATCTGCCAGCCGTCGGCGACGACGCGCCAGATGAGCCGCGACGTCGCATCGCTGCCCCAGCTGGAGGTGTCGCCGCGGTGGGCGGCGCTACCGCCGTTCGCGAGGACGCCCGTGATGCGGTATTTGAGCACATAGGTGTGGCTGCCGGGGCTGACCAGGCGGTCGGCGTCGCCGATCTTCGCCACCCGGTAGCGCTTGCCCTGCTCCCAGCTGAGTTCGTACGGGACCGAGGAGCCGTCGAGGCTGATGGAGATGTCGCGCGGCGGGTACCGGACACCGCGGTTGCTGGTGTCGGAGATGTCCCAGAACCGGTAGATGCCGTGCCGGCCGCTCGGGAAGTCGGCGGTGACCTGCTCGGTGGCTTGCAGGTCACCGTTCTTGTCGACGGTGACGTCGGCCCGGTAGTCGGTGATCGTCACCGGGTCGGCCGCGACCGAGCCCGACGACGACGAGAAGTTCACCAGCGGCAGCAGAACCCCGAAGACCGTGAGGATCAGCACCGCCAGCGACAGCAGGACGCGCTTCATGGGTCGATCCTATGGTTCGGTGACGGCCCGGTCGAGGCACTCCGATGTTTGGCACCCAGTGCGATCGGGTCCCGTGGCCGTCGGCCCATTCCGCGGATCCGCTCGCCGAGCGCGCCGATCCGCGGACCGGACGGCGTGGCGCGCCGATCCGCGGAGTGTTTCGGGCGCTATTTGCCGCCGAGGATGGAGCCGAGGATCGACCCGAGCGGGTTGTCGTTCTTGGCGGTGCCTTTGGTGCCGCCGCCGAGCACGCTGCCGAGGATGTCGCCCAGTCCGCCGGAGTGGCCGGATCCGCCGCCCAGCAGGCCGCCGAGGATGTCGCCGAGCCCGCCCGACGCCGGCGCGCCACCCTTCTTGCCGGTGAACTGCCCCATCACGTAGCTCAGCACGATCGGCGCGAGGATCGGCAGCAGCTTCTTGACCAGGCCCTGGTCGACGCCCGCCGCCGGCACCGCGCCGCTGATGCCCTGCGCGACGGTGTCGGCCTGATCGCCGAAGAGCTTCCCGACGATCTTCTGCCCGTCCGCGGTATCGACCTGGGTCACGTCGATGTCGCCCTGGGCGAGGTCGTTGTCGTGCTCGGCCAGCGCCCCGGCCAGCTTCTCCGACGACGTCTCGTCCCCGGTCTGCGCCGCGAGTCCGGCGACCATCGTCGGCAGCGCCGCCGCCGCGGCGGCACGCACCTCGTCGGGGCTCGCCCCGACCTGCTTGGCGATGTCGTCGATGGGCAGGCGGTTGAGAAGGTCGTTCAGGTCGGCCATGGTGCTCTCGCTCTTGTTTCGGTGCGGCCGGTGCCGCGGCTACTCGGATTCTCGCACGTGCCTTCGAGGCGTTTCACCAGGCTCGGCCGGACGCCCGTATGCGAGGGTTGTCGGAGATACCGGGGACCGGGGCAGAGGGGGGCGTGGCGGATGAATATCAAGGGCGTGCCGGAGTCGGTGCGGAATCAGGCGTCGGACTTCCTGATCGAGACCATCGGGTACCTGCGAGACGGGGGCTCATTCGACTTCGTCGCAGAGGTCATCGACGGACTCGACTACACGAAGACCGAGAACTCGAAATTCCTGGACTACCTGTGTTTCGACATCCTCCTCACCGCGCGCGACCGCCTGCGGGGGTGCTTCCCGGACGGAGTCGACGCTGCCCGTCTCAACCGGTTCGTCTCGGTCACCGGGCAGGAGGTGTGGGAGATGTGCGGGGTCGGTCCGGAGGACATGTACTCGATCGCAGCGGGTCTCGTTGACCCTGAGCGGTCTCACCACGGCGGTGAACAGTACCTGATCCCGGGAGCGCTCGCCCTCGTCGCCGTCCTCTCACCGGTCGACGACGAGGGCCTGCGTGAGGACCGGGACTCGGTGAAGGAGAGGTACGTGACCGATGACCGGAACGGCGCGTGGGACGACGATGACCACTGACCCCGGCACGACTACGGTGACCGACCGCGAGGCGGTGCGCTGGTGGGCGGCAGACCTGATCGACAGTTGCTGGACGGGTGACCTCGACGAGGTGCTCGAGTCGCTGGCCGCGGCCGAGGGCACGTCGTCGAAGTTCATCAAGAAGATCGAAGAGCACCTCGTCCTGACCGCCACTGCGAGGCTGGCCGCGGTGGACGACGAGCTCGGCGACATCCAGGCGAATCACGACGTCGCGTCGTGGCTGTACTCACTGGCCCATACGCGGGCGTGCGGTGACCTTCCGCCGGAGGAGTGGGTCGGCATCGTGTACATCGCGGGTGGCGATCCGCGGCGCGCGGCGCGACCGCGTGCGCCTCTCCGGCGGATCCGCGGGTTGGCCGTGCTGCTTTCGTTGCTGTGCGAAAGCGGCGATGCGGCACTCCTGCAGCCGGGCAGCGACATGGATCACGCGTGGAAGACGCGCTGGCGTGTGCAGAAGAGGTTCGTCGAATCACTCGCCAGGAGAGATTGGCAGAGAATGCGACGCCGATGGACCAGGAACGTCGACGGGTGACCGGGCGCGCGGCGGGAGAACCTTCACTGGAAGTCGGTACCCTCATGCGGGGCGAGGGTGTCGTTGGGGCGCTCGGGTGACGGCGTCTCGCGATAGTGCCTGCGCCACTCCGGCCAGTCCATCGGTGTACCGGTGGTGGTCTTGATGTACCGGCGATATTGGATTCGCGCGGTGAGGAACACCGAGTGCTGCGATTCGTATGCGGCACGACGAGCTATCCGGATCGCGCGCAATCGCTCGTAGGGAGTCAGTTCGGTCGCCACGTCGTCGCACCTCTTCCCTTGCTGACCCTGAGATTACGTGTCGTGGGGCGTTCTTCGTGTCGTGCGGCGGCCGCGCTCCGAGCCGGATCGCGTGACGTCAGCGCCTTGCCGATCCGCGCAGGAGCGAGCGCCGTCAATCGAAGGCGGAGGCCTGACTCGAGCGATCCGGGGTGTTGTAGCCGCCGCGGATCGACGGGGTGCCCCGGTAGGCCGCGCGGTAGTGCCAGTGCCACTCCGGCCAGCTCATCGGTGTGCCGTCGGTGGATTTGACGTACCTGCGGTACTGGATGGGGGCGATGAGGAACAGCGAATGACGTGATTCGATCGCCGAACGCCGGGCGATCCGGATTGCGCGCGAATGCTCGCGCGGCGTCAAAGGGGAACCCATGGCGTGCTCCTCGGCTCGGCGTCGGTGGTGTCATTGTGCAGGATCGGGGATCGGTGGGGCGGAGGCTCGACCGTCGGGGTGGGTGGTCTCGACTCCGCTCGATCGTCACGAGGCGGTCGGCCACCCCCATATGCCGGGTCACGACGGGAATCGTCCCCCGTGACTCGGTATTCGGGGGCGGGGGGCTTCGACAGGCTCAGCCGGCGATGGGGCTCGGCATCGGAGACCCGGCCGGCGGAAGCTCAGCCGCCCACGACATGCGCATCCAGGAAGTCTTTCGCCTCCCGGACCGCTTTTCGGGACTCGGGGGTGAAGTACGGGAACATCTGGAAGACGTGCCCTTGGCCGGGCCACTCCTGGAGGGTCGAATCGCCGCCAGCCGCACGGAGATTCGCGTGGATGGTGCGGGCGTCGTCGGCCATCACCTCGCGGCCGCCGAACTGGATGAGGGTGGGGGGAAGGTCCATGTCGGGCGTCAGGGCGACGCGCATCCGCGGATGATCGGGGGAGGCGTCGCCGGTGTACATCGACAGCAGGCGCTGGGCGCCGGCGGCGTGGATGTGCGGATCGCGGACGCCGGAGCGCTCCAGGGCGCAGGCGAGTTCGAAGCTCGGGTCGTACAGCGGCGAGATCATCAGCATCGCGGCGGGCTGCGGCACCCCGTCGCGATGGTTCGACGCGAGCACGTCCAGGGCCAGGTGGCCGCCCGCGGAATCACCGGCGATGACGATCCGATCCGCGGAGAAACCGCGTTCGAGCAGCCAGCGGTAGCCGCGCACGGCGTCGTCGCCCGCGGCGGGGAACCGGTGCCGCGGTCCCATCCGGTAGTCGAGGCTGAAGGCGCCGATCCCGGATCGCCGGGTCAGCCGGGCGACCAGCCCCCGGTGCGTGCGTGGCGAGCAGATCAGATACCCGCTGCCGTGCAGGTAGTACAGCACGCTGCGACCGCTCGCCGGGTCCGGGATGCCGCCGCCGAACCGGTCGGCCTCGTGCACCCATTCGCCGCGCACCTGCCCGCCGTCGTGTGCCGCCCGGAACCCGGTGCTGCGGGTGCCGCGGGGGACCGGGCTGATCGCCGATAGGGAGGTGTTCAGCGCGGGTCGCGCCACCGTCACCCCCCACGGCCCGACCACCGGGACGTGCCCGGCGATGCCGATCGCCGGGCGAGCCGCCCGCCACACATAGCCGTTCAGCGTGCGGGCGCGCACGGATCCACGTCCGGTCAGTCCGTCGGCCACCTCGGTATCGCCCATGGGATGAGACGATACGACTGATCTGCCTCATTACGGTGGTGTTTCGTCGCGATGACGGCCGCTTTTGCCGCCGGGGTCGCGGCCGTGGCAGAATAAGTAGCACTGCGCTCGATGATTTGTTCACCGAGCGGGCCAGCAACGAAGCTGATCTCCCCGGCAGCGCACTCGCGCTGATTCTTCCGGGGCTTCTCCAGTACGTATGAGTGCGCAGCGTGGCGTACGGAGTAGGCAGATCCATGATGCACTTGCCGGGGCCCGTCGGGCTCTACGACCCGATCAACGAGCACGATGCGTGCGGCGTTGCCTTCGTCGTCGACATGTATGGACGACGCAGCCGCGACATCGTCGAGAAGGCCATCACCGCGCTGGTCAACCTCGAACACCGCGGTGCGGCCGGTGCCGAGCCGAACACCGGTGACGGCGCCGGGATCATGATTCAGGTCCCGGATCGCTTCCTGCGCGAGGTGGTCGACTTCGAGCTGCCCGCCGAGGGCGACTACGCCACCGGTATCGCGTTCCTCCCGCAGTCGGCGAGCGACGTGACCGAGGCGATCGACGGCATCGAGAAGATCATCGCCGATCAGGGCCTCGAGCTGCTCGGCTGGCGCGAGGTGCCGGTCGACGACGCCTCGCTCGGCGCGCTCTCCCGCGACGCCATGCCGACCTTCCGCCAGGTGTTCATCGGCGGCGCGTCGGGCATGGACCTGGAGCGGCAGGCGTACGTGGTCCGCAAGCGCATCCAGTACGAGCTCGGCAACAAGGGCGCCGGCCAGGACGGCCCCGGCCGCGAGACCGCGTACTTCCCGAGCCTGTCGGGCCAGACCATGGTCTACAAGGGCATGCTGACCACCCCGCAGCTGCGCGACTTCTACCTCGACCTGCAGGATGAGCGCGTGGAGAGCGCTCTCGGCCTGGTCCACTCGCGCTTCTCCACCAACACCTTCCCGTCGTGGCCGCTGGCCCACCCGTTCCGGCGGGTCGCCCACAACGGCGAGATCAACACGGTCACCGGCAACGAGAACTGGATGCGCGCACGTGAGGCGCTCATCGACACGGGTGCCTTCGGGGCCGGTGCCGCCGAGAAGATCTTCCCGGTGTGCACCCCGGGCGCGTCGGACACGGCCCGCTTCGACGAGGTGCTGGAACTGCTGCACCTCGGTGGCCGCAGCCTGCCGCACGCCGTGCTGATGATGATTCCGGAGGCGTGGGAGCGCCACGAGGACATGAAGCCCGAGCACCGCGCCTTCTTCGAGTACCACTCGGCGCTCATGGAGGCCTGGGACGGCCCGGCCTCGGTCTGCTTCACCGACGGCAGCTACGTCGGCGCCGTGCTCGACCGCAACGGTCTGCGGCCGTCGCGCATCTGGGTCACGAAGGACGGCCTGGTCGTGCTGGGTTCGGAGGTCGGCGTGCTCGACATCGACCCGGCCGACGTGGTCTCCCGCCAGCGCCTTCAGCCGGGCAAGATGTTCCTGGTCGACACCAAGCAGGGCCGCATCGTCGACGACGAGGAGGTCAAGGACTACCTCGCGGGCGAGCACCCGTACCAGCAGTGGCTCGACGAGAACCAGGTCCGCCTGGAGGAGCTGCCCAAGCGCCCGCACGTGCACATGAACCACGCGCGCGTCGCCCACCGGCAGCAGCTCTTCGGCTACACCAACGAGGACCTGCGCCTGCTGGTGGAGCCGATGGCGGCCAGCGGCGCCGAGGCGATCGGCTCGATGGGCACCGATACCCCGATCGCGGTGCTGTCGGCCCGTTCGCGCATGCTGTTCGACTACTTCCAGCAGCTCTTCGCCCAGGTCACCAACCCGCCGCTCGACGCGATCCGGGAGGAGATCGTCACCAGCATCGGTCACCGGCTGGGCAGCGAGGGCGACCTGCTGCACCCGACCCCGGAGTCGGCCAAGCAGATCGTGCTGCGTCAGCCGATCCTCGACAACGACGAGCTGGCCCAGCTGGTGGACATCGACGGCGAGGCCAGCGGCTTCCCGTCGGTGCACATCCACGGCCTGTACCCGGTCGCCGAGGGCGGCGCCGGCCTGCGCAAGGCGCTCGACGACGTCCGCGCCAAGGCGTCGGCCGCCATCGCGGACGGTGCGCAGATCATCGTCCTGTCCGACCGTGAGTCCGACGAGAACCTGGCACCGATCCCGTCGCTGCTGCTGACTGCGGCCGTGCACCACCACTTGGTGCGCGAGCGGACGCGGACCCGCGCCTCGATCGTCGTCGAATCCGGCGACGCCCGCGAGGTGCACCACATGGCGCTGCTGATCGGTTTCGGCGCGGCGGCGATCAACCCGTACATGGCCTTCGAGTCGATCGAGGACATGATCAACTCGGGTGCCATCACCAGCCCGGCCGACTTCGCCAAGGCACGCGCCAACTACATCAAGGCCGCCGGCAAGGGCGTGCTCAAGGTGATGAGCAAGATGGGCATCTCGACGGTCCCGTCGTACAACGGCGCCCAGTTGTTCCAGGCCATCGGCCTGAGCCAGGAACTGGTCGACGAGTTCTTCACCGGCCTGCGCAGCCAGCTCGACGGCATCGGGCTCGACGAGCTCGCCGACGAGGTGGCCGCCCGGCACGCCCTCGCCTTCAGCGAGCGGCCGTCCGAGCGCGCGCACCGCGAACTCGAGGTCGGCGGCGAGTACCAGTGGCGGCGCGAGGGGGAGTACCACCTCTTCAACCCGGAGACCGTCTTCAAGCTGCAGCACTCCACGCGCACCGGGCAGTACTCGGTGTTCAAGGAGTACACCAAGCTGGTCGACGACCAGTCGGCGCGGATCGGCACCCTCCGCGGTCTGTTCGACTTCAACTTCGGCGACCGGGATCCGATCCCGCTCGACAAGGTGGAGCCGGCCAGCGAGATCGTCAAGCGGTTCTCGACCGGCGCGATGAGCTACGGCTCGATCTCCGCCGAGGCGCACGAGACCCTCGCCATCGCGATGAACCGTCTCGGTGGCAAGAGCAACTCGGGTGAGGGCGGCGAGGATCCGCGGCGCTTCAGCCACGACGAGAACGGTGACTGGCGGCGCAGTGCCATCAAGCAGGTGGCGTCGGGCCGGTTCGGTGTCACCAGCAACTACCTGACCAACTGCACGGACATCCAGATCAAGATGGCGCAGGGTGCCAAGCCCGGCGAGGGTGGCCAGCTGCCGCCGCACAAGGTGTACCCGTGGGTCGCCGAGGTCCGCGGCTCGACGCCCGGCGTCGGCCTGATCTCGCCGCCGCCGCACCACGACATCTACTCGATCGAGGATCTGGCGCAGCTGATCCACGACCTGAAGAACGCGAACCCGACCGCTCGGATTCACGTGAAACTCGTCTCCGAGCTCGGTGTCGGCACCGTCGCCGCGGGCGTCTCGAAGGCGCACGCGGACGTCGTGCTGATCTCCGGCTTCGACGGCGGCACCGGTGCCAGCCCGTTGACCTCGCTCAAGCACGCCGGCGCCCCGTGGGAGATCGGCCTGGCCGAGACCCAGCAGACGCTGCTGCTCAACGGTCTGCGCGACCGGATCGTCGTGCAGGTCGACGGTCAGCTCAAGACCGGCCGCGACGTGATGATCGCCGCGCTGCTCGGCGGTGAGGAGTTCGGTTTCGCGACCGCGCCGCTGGTCGTCTCGGGCTGCATCATGATGCGCGTCTGCCACCTCGACACCTGCCCGGTGGGCGTCGCGACGCAGAACCCGCTGCTGCGCGAGCGCTTCACCGGCAAGCCGGAGTTCGTCGAGAACTTCATGCTCTACATCGCCGAGGAGGTGCGCGAGCTGCTGGCGCGCCTGGGCTTCCGCACGCTGCAGGAGGCCGTCGGGCACGTCGAGGCGCTCGACACGTCCAAGGCCATCGCGCACTGGAAGGACGCCAAGGCCGGCAAGCTCGACCTGACGCCGATCCTGACCATGCCGGAGTCGCCGTTCATGAACCAGGACCTGTACTGCTCCGGCAAGCAGGATCACGGGCTCGAGAAGGCGCTCGACAACGAGCTGATCGAGAAGGCGCGGCCGGCCATCGAGTCGGGCACCCGCGTGTTCATCGAGTCGCCGATCACCAACGTCAACCGCACGGTCGGCACCATGCTCGGCCACGAGGTGACCAAGGTGTACGGCGCGGAGGGGCTGCCGGACGGCACCATCTCCATCGCGCTCACCGGCTCGGCGGGCAACAGCTTCGGCGCCTTCGTGCCGCGCGGCATCACGATGCGCCTGACCGGCGACGCCAACGACTTCGTCGGCAAGGGCCTGTCGGGCGGCAAGATCGTCGTCGCGCCGTCGGTCGACGCGCCCGCGGGCTTCGTCGCCGAGGAGAACATCATCGCCGGCAACGTGATCGGCTTCGGCGGCACCGCGGGCAAGATCTTCCTCCGCGGCGTCGCGGGCGAGCGGTTCTGCGTGCGCAACTCGGGCGTGCAGGCCGTCGTCGAGGGCGTCGGTGACCACGGTTGCGAGTACATGACCGGTGGCCGGGTGATCGTCCTGGGCAAGACCGGCCGCAACTTCGCGGCAGGCATGTCCGGCGGCGTCGCCTACGTCTTCGACAAGGACGGCACGTTCGAGCAGAACCTGAACACCGAACTCGTCGACCTCGAGACGCTCGACGACGATGACCTGAAGTACCTGCAGGACATGCTCACCGAGCATCGGGACGAGACGCGGTCGCCGGTGGCGGCCAAGATCCTCGGTAACTGGGCGGTGGCCCAGACCAAGTTCGTGAAGGTGATGCCTCGCGACTACAAGAGAGTGCTTGACGCCATCGACGTCGCCGAGCGCACCGGACGAGATGTGAACGAAGCGATCATGGAGGCGGCTCGTGGCTGATCCGAGAGGTTTTCTCAAGAATACGGAGCGAGAGACGCCCACCCGGCGTCCCGTCGAACTGCGGCTGCTGGACTACAAAGAGGTCTACAACAAGTTCGACCGCGGCACCCTGCAGACGCAGGCCAGCCGTTGCATGGACTGCGGAATCCCGTTCTGCCACAACGGTTGTCCGCTGGGCAACCTGATCCCCGAGTGGAACGACCTGGTCTACAAGGGACGGTGGGACGCCGGCATCGATCGCCTGCACGCCACCAACAACTTCCCCGAGTTCACCGGGCGACTGTGCCCGGCGCCGTGCGAGGCGTCGTGCGTGCTCGGCATCAACCAGCCCGCCGTGACCATCAAGCAGGTCGAGGTGGAGCTGGTCGAGAAGGCGTTCGAGGACGACGACGTGACCCCGGTGATGCCGTCGGAGTACACCGGCAAGTCCGTCGCCGTGATCGGTTCGGGCCCGGCCGGCCTGGCTGCCGCCCAGCAGCTGACCCGCGCGGGACACTCGGTGACCGTCTTCGAGCGGGCCGACCGGATCGGCGGCCTGCTGCGCTACGGCATCCCCGAGTTCAAGATGGAGAAGCACATCATCGACCGTCGGCTGGCGCAGATGGAGGCCGAGGGCACCGTCTTCCGCACCGGGGTGAACGTCGGCGTCGACGTCACCGTCGACGAGCTCCGTGCCCAGTTCGACGCCGTCGTGCTGGCCAACGGCTCCACGATCGGCCGTGACCTGCCGATCCCGGGCCGCGAGCTGAACGGCATCCACCAGGCGATGGAGTACCTGCCGCAGTCCAACCGCTTCGCGGTGGGCGACGAGGTCCCCGGCCAGATCCGCGCCGACGGTAAGAAGGTCGTCATCATCGGTGGCGGCGACACCGGCGCCGACTGCCTCGGCACCGCGCTGCGGCAGGGCGCGGAGATCGTGCACCAGTTCGAGATCATGCCGCGCCCGCCGGCCGAGCGTGCCGAGGTGACGCCGTGGCCGCTGTACCCGCTGATGTACCGCGTGTCGTCGGCGCACGAGGAGGGCGGCGAACGCGTCTTCAGCGTCAACACCGAGCAGTTCGTCGGCGAGAACGGTCAGGTGACCGGGCTCAAGGCGCACGAGGTGAAGATGGTGAACGGGCGCTTCGAGAAGGTCGAGGGCTCGGACTTCGAGCTGGAGTGCGACCTGGTCCTGCTGGCGATGGGCTTCGTCGGCCCGGAGCGCGGCGACCTGCTCGACAAGCTCGGCGTTTCCTATGACCCGCGCGGCAACGTCGCGCGTGACGCACACTTCGCGGCCAACGGCGTCCCCGGAGTGTTCGTCGCCGGTGACGCCGGCCGCGGCCAGTCGCTGATCGTGTGGGCCATCGCGGAGGGCCGCTCGGCCGCCGCCGCGGTCGACGCGTACCTGACGGTGTCGACGGAGCTGCCGGCCCCGATCGAGCCGACCACGGTGGCCCAGCGGTAAGTCGTAGCAGCGGATCGTCACAGAAGCAGCGCTCGCGAGCGCTGCTTCTGTGCATCTGCGCTGCTACCCAATGGACTCGGCCGCTGGTTGGTCGTGCTTCGAGTGCTGCCGACTCATAGTATTCAAAAATTATGATTCCATGGCAACTATGAACGGAGGAGTTCATGGTTATGCATAATGGCTCCATGCGCACAGTCGACCTCATCAGCGACGGTGAGACCTTCACCACCGAATTCAAGTCCGATGTCAACGACAAGGAGTTGGTCAAGGCAGTTGCATGCTTGGCCAACGGTGACGGTGGTGTCCTACTGCTCGGGGTCGACGATGACGGCCGGGTTCTCGGCGCGCGTCCTCGTCACGGAGAGGCGACCAACCCAGGTCGAGTCGCCGCGATGATCCAGGCGAACACCGAGCCCGCACTCGCGGTGGGTGTCACGGTCGAGGCGATCGACGGGAAGGATGTCGTCCGAGTCGACGTACCTCGCGCAGATCCCGGTCCGGTAGGCACGAAGACGGGAGTCTTCACTAAGCGGGTCATCAACGCAAGGGGTGCGCCGGCGTGCGCGCCGATGACGACGCACGAGATCGTAAGCATGGGCATGGTGACTCGCGGACAGGACTTTGCCGCCGCACCTGCCAGGGACGCCAAAGACACTGATCTCGATCCGGAAGAGTTCGAGAGATACCGACGACTCTGCCGCGTGGCCGGTGACGGCCTTGGTGATCTGTCGGACTCCGATATCTTGCGGGCGCTGGGTCTGGTTCCTCTCAATGATCCGGTGAGCATCGGCGCCGTCTTGCTCTTCGGAACGACGGAATCAGTGGATCGGTGGACTCCGAATGCAGAGGTGCTCTTCCAGGATCTGCGGTCGGGAGGTGAGACGACGAATACCAGGCTCATCGCGCCGTTGCTCAAGGCCGCAGAGAAACTCCGCGATCTCATCGAACAGCGAAACATGGTAACCGAATTGATAGTCGGTCTCCACCGTGTGGAGGTCCCGTTGATCCCATCGGTGACACGGCGTGAGGCGGTCGCGAACGCGCTAGTTCATCGGGACTACACGACCTTGGGGCCCATTCAGGTCCAGATCTCGGAGGACGAATTCGTGGTCTCAAGTCCAGGCGGATTCCCACCGGGCGTTACCCTCTCGAACATCCTCGATCAATCAAGACCGCGTAGCCCGATACTCGCCAATGCATTCAAGCGAGCGGGGCTCGTCGAGCGCCGAGGCAAGGGTGTCAACGACATGTTCGAGCAGCAATTGCGGGCGGGCCGCGACACTCCTGACTACTCGCGAAGTACTGGCGATTCAGTGGTTGTCACGGTGCCTCTGGGGAGCGCTGATCTGGACTTGGTGCGGTTCTTGTTGACCTGGGAAAACGCTCACCAGCAACCGTTGGGTCTCAATGACCTCAGGGTTGTTCACGAGGTGAAGTCGTTTGGATCTGCGACCACCGCGGAGGTGTCGACCGAGCTTTCGCTGGTCCCTGCTACCGCGAAGTCCATCTTGAGCGGACTGGTCGCCAAGGGGATCTTGGAGGCTCGGGGAGTCGGTCGAAGTCGCAAGTATCACTTGACGGCGCGCTTCTACGACATGGCGGAGGATCGTAACGCGTACGTCCGCATCAAGGGCGCCGATCCCCTTCAGCAGGAGCGAATGATCGTCGATTATGTGGTCGCATACGGGTCGATCACACGCCGTGACGCGGCGCAGTTGTGTCAAACGACCCCGACCCAGGCGCGGACGGTCCTCAAGAGACTTGTTGAGACCGGAAGACTGACATTGACGGGAGAGCGGCGTGGCGCCAAGTATGTCCTCCCGTGATCGTAGAGCGGGGCGTTGAGACGTCGCTCACTGCGACTCGGGGTAACGCCTCGCGCTCTGCCGGCGACATACTCGGCGAGGCCGGAAGCCGGCCGTGTCCCGATCCTGCCGGAGGTCTGCATGCACGCCGCATTCCCGTCTGACCGCGGCCGTCGCCGCGGCGGCCGCACCGCCGCGCGCACCTTCTGGGGCCGCGTGCGCGCCCCGCGTCCGCTCGCCGCCGAGCACGAGCGCCTGGTCACGACGGAGGAGTTCCGCCGTCTCCGTCGCGCCGGCTGAGTTCAGCTCCCGGCAGCCAGGGACTTGACCCGGACCTCGATCCCGCCGAGTTCGACGACGTCTCCGTCGCGGAGCTGACGCCCGCGCCGGATCTCGGTCTCGCCGTTCACCGTCACCAGCTCGTCGCCCAGCACCGCCTTGGCGTCCGCGCCGGTCTCGATCAGATTCGCCAGCTTCAGAAACTGGCCCAGCCGGATGCTCTCGTCCCGGATCGTGACATCGTCCACACCGGTCATTGTGCCGCACGGATAAACGACGCGTACCGGACGCGTGGCCGCCGTTCTCAGTCTGCCCTCATCGACCTGCGGGTTAGATGGGGCCATCATGACCAATTCAGTGCGGACCGAGCAGGACAGTCGGCGGGCGACGGCGAACCGCCGTTCACTGGCCGGGCTCGCGCGTATCGCTTCCCCGGACGGCTTCGGCCGTCGCCTGCCGCAACGCACCGCGACAGTGGTCGGTCTGCTCGCGCTCATCGGGCTGATCTCGGCGCTGGTGCCGCCGTTCCGCCACTGGATCGCGGTGCCGCGCGCGTTCGTGGACCACTACCTGTTCCCGCTGCCGAGCACCAGCCTGGCGTGGGTCGTGGTGCTCGGCCTGCTCGCGGTGTCGTTGTCGCTGCGCAAACGGATCGCCTGGGCGGTGACCACCGGAATCGTGGCGGTGATGGCGGTCTCGAATCTGGAAGACCTGCTGCTGGCCTCCGCGCGGCGGCACGAGAGCCCACCGAAGCTGGGTGTCGGGCTGGCGGTGACCAGCGTGTGCCTGGTGATCCTAGTGCTCGGCTACGCGCAGTTCCCGACCCGGGTGCGGCGCGGCGCGCTGCGCAGCTCCCTGGCGGTGCTGGCCGTCGGGCTGGTGGCCGGGACGCTGCTCGGCTGGGGGCTGGTCGCCCTGGCGCCGGGCAGCGTCGAACGCGGCCGGTATCTGGCCTATTCGTTCGACCACGTGGTGGCCTTCGCGTCGATCGAGGCGCGGCCGCTGCTGGAACACCACGCGCCCGGCTGGGTCACCTGGCTGCTCGGCCTGTTCGGCGCGCTGGCGCTGATCGCCGCGGCGTTCGTGCTGTTCCGGTCCCAGCGCCTGGCATCGCTCATCACCCCCGACGACGAGCGGCTGATCCGCGCGCTGTTGCGCACGTACGGCGAGGACGACTCGCTCGGCTACTTCTCCACCCGCCGGGACAAGGCCGCCGTCTTCTCGCCCGACGGCCGCGCGGTGATCACCTATCGCGTCGAGGTTGCGACCTGCATGGCCGGCGGCGACCCGATCGGCGACCCCGACGCCTGGCCCGATGCGATCGCCGAGTTCATCGCGCTCTGCGAGACCTACGGGTGGCGGCCCGCGGTGCTCGGCGCCAGTGTCCGCGGGGCACGCGCCTACGAGGCGGCGGGCATGCGGAGCCTCAACATCGGTGACGAGGCCGTGGTGCACCCCGACGACTTCGCGCTCTCGCGGCCGGAGTTCAAGGCCGTGCGCGGCGCGGCCAGTCGTATCCGCAACCTGGGCATCACCGTCCGTATCCGCCGGATGGCGGAACTGCCGGACAGCGAACTCGACGCGCTGACCGCACGTGCCGATGCCTGGCGCGACGGTGAGACCGAGCGCGGCTTCGCGATGGCCCTCGGCCGCCTGGGCGACCGCGCCGACGACGACACCCTGATCGTCGAGGCGGTCGGCGACGACGGCCGCGAGATCGGTCTGCTGACCTTCGTCCCCTGGGGACGTTCCGGGGCCTCGCTCGACGTGATGCGCCGGGAGCGGAGCGGTCCCAACGGGGTGGTCGAGGCGATGGTGAGCGCGCTGGCGACCGAGGCCGACGAGGTCGGTGTCACCCGTATCTCGCTGAACTTCGCGGCGTTCCGCGGCATCTTCTCGCAGCATGAGGAAGTCGGCGCCGGCCCGGTGGTGCACCTGCTCTACCGGGTGCTGTCGCTGAGTTCGCGCTACTTCCAGATCGAGTCGCTGTACCGGTCCAACGCGAAGTATCAGCCCGAATGGGTGCCGCGCTTCCTGTGCTTCGGCGGTGGCCGGTCGATCCTGCGGGTCGGGGCGGCCGCGCTGATCACCGAGGGATTCATCCCCTCGATGTCGCCGCCGCCGCGTAACGCGGGCGCGTCGTCGATCCCGGTGGGCGTCGACGTCGACGCGCTGATCGCGGACCTCGATCGCGCCGCGCGCGCGGTGTCGGCGGCGCAGCCGCGGCGCGCCGGTCAGGTGCGGGTGCGTCTGGAGAAGCTGGAGCGGCTGCGGGCCGAGGGCGTTGATCCGTATCCGACGGCCCAGTCGCCGACGCATACGGCCGCCGCTGCGCGGGAGGCCGACCCGGGGACCCCGGTGACGGTGGCCGGGCGGATCGTCGCCCTGCGCGATCTCGGCGGCGTGGTGTTCGCCGGGCTGCGCGATCAGTCGGGCACGGTGCAGCTGCTGGTGGAGCCGTCGTCGCTCGACGGCCCCGATTTCGCCGGGAGTCTGGACCTCGGTGACCTGGTCGAGGCGTCCGGCACGATGGGCGTCAGCCGCTCCGGCGAGGTGTCGGTGCTGGTCACGGCATGGCGCTTGAACGGCAAATGCCTGCACCCGCTGCCCGACAAGTGGCGCGGCCTGACCGACGCCGACATGGCGCTGCGGCGCCGCTATCTGGCGCTGGCGACCGATCGGGACAGTCGTGATCTGCTGGTCGCCCGCAGCAAGGTGGTCAAGGCGTTGCGCGACACGCTCTGCGATGACGGCTACATCGAGGTCGAGACGCCGATCCTGCAGCAGGTGCACGGCGGCGCCAACGCGAGCCCGTTCCGCACGCACATCAACGCCTACCACCTGGACCTGTATCTGCGGATCGCCCCCGAGCTGTACCTGAAGCGGCTGTGCGTCGGCGGGATGGAGCGGGTCTTCGAGATCGGCCGGAACTTCCGCAACGAGGGCGTCGACCAGAGTCACAATCCGGAGTTCACCAGCCTGGAAGCCTATGCGGCGCACGGGGATTACCTCTCGATGATGGATCTGACCCGGGAGCTGATCTGTGCCGCGGCGACCGCGGTGTACGGCGAACCGGTGCTGGTCTCGCCGGGTGAATCGGGCACGCGCGTCGACCTCTCCGGACGCTGGCCCGTGGTCTCGGTGTACGACGCCGTCTCGGTGGCGGTCGGCCGCACCGTCGGCCCGGGCACCGGGGCCGGTGCGCTGCGGGAGATCTGCCGGGAACGCGGTGTCGCGTACCGGCCGGGCTGGGATGCGGGCGAACTGGTCCAGGAACTGTATGAGCAGTTCGTGGAGTCGTCGACCACCTTCCCGACCTTCTATCTCGACTTCCCGGCCTCCACGTCGCCGCTCACCCGGAGCCGCGATGACGACCCGCGTCTCGCGCAGCGCTGGGACCTGGTCGCCTGGGGGATGGAACTCGGCACCGCGTATTCCGAGCTCACCGACCCGCTGGAACAGCGGCGGCGGCTCACCGAGCAGTCGCTCCGCGCCGCCGGCGGGGACCGCGAGGCGATGGAACTCGACGAGGACTTCCTCACCGCCCTCGAATACGCGATGCCGCCCACCGGCGGCCTCGGCCTCGGTGTCGACCGGCTCGTGATGCTGCTGACCGGCCGCCCGATCCGCGACGTCCTGACCTTCCCGCTGGTGAAGCCCCGCTGAATCACATGCGGGGGGAGGTCGCGCCGACACCGTCCGGTTCTTCGGTCGCCGACCGACAAAGGGGACACTCTCGCGACCGGCCTCGACGGCCTGGCGTCGCGCCGTGGCGACGGACGGCGTGACGTCTGTTACCGCGAGGTACGGACACCTGCTCCGGCCGCATAGACTGGCGGACTATGACCGTGCCTGAATTCACACCCACCGCTGACCTGGTCGACGAGATCGGTCCCGATGTCCGCAGCTGCGACACCCAGTTCACCCAGTACGGCGGGCGCCGCGAGTTCGCCGGCGTGGTGACCACGGTCCGCTGCTTCCAGGACAACGCGCTGCTGAAGTCCATCCTGTCCGAGGACAATCCGGGCGGGGTGCTGGTGATCGACGGCGAGGGCTCGGTGCACACGGCGCTGGTCGGCGACCTCATCGCCGAGCTCGGCCGCAGCCACGGCTGGGCCGGGATCGTGGCGATCGGCGCGATCCGGGATGCCAAGACCATCGGCGGTATGGAGATCGGCGTCAAGGCCCTCGGCACCAACCCGCGCAAGTCCACCAAGACCGGTGCCGGTGAGCGCGACGTCCCGATCGAGCTGGGCGGCATCGTGATCGAGCCCGGCGACCACCTGTTCTCCGACGACGACGGCATCGTCGTCGTGACCCCCGAAGCCTGACCCCGCCTGCCTCTACCCTCCCAGGAGTTCCCATGCCGAAGCCCACTTCCGCCTACTTCGAGCGGCTCGCCGCGTTGGCCGCGATCGACGACCCGGCCGCTCGCCCCACCAAGCCCGTCCTGGAGGCCTACAGCGCCACCGAGATGGCGACCATCCCGGTCGGCGACGCCGACGACCTCACGCGCGCTGTCGAGCGCGCCCGCGCCGCGCAGCCCGCGTGGGCCGCGCGCAAGCCGGCCGAGCGCGCGAAGGTGCTCAACGCCTTCTCCGAGCTGGTGCACACGCACGCCGACGAGCTGATGGACATCGCGCAGGCGGAGACCGGTAAGGCGCGCATCTACGCGCAGGAAGAGGTGCTCGACGTCGCCCTCACCGCGCGCTACTACGCCACGCACGGCCCCAAGATGCTGGCCGACCGCAAGGCCGCGGGCATGATCCCCGGCGCCACCGACGTGCGCGTCCGCTACCAGCCGAAGGGTGTCGTGGGTGTGATCAGCCCGTGGAACTACCCGCTGACGCTGGCCGTGTCCGACGCCGTCGCCGCCCTCATCGCCGGCAACGCCGTGGTCATCAAGCCGGACAGCAACACCCCGTACTGTGCGCTCGCGCTGGCTGAGCTGCTGTACGAGGCCGGGCTGCCGCGCGAGCTGTACGCCGTGGTCCCCGGTCCGGGTTCGGTGGTCGGGCAGGCGATCGTCGAGCAGACCGACTACGTCATGTTCACCGGCTCCTCGGCCACCGGCTCCACCCTCGCCCAGCAGGCCGGCAAGCGCCTGATCGGCTTCTCCGCCGAGCTCGGTGGCAAGAACCCGCTGATCATCACCGCCGATGCCGACGTCGACCACGCCGTCGCGGGTGCCGCCCGCGCGTGCTTCTCCAACTCGGGCCAGCTGTGCATCTCGATCGAGCGCATCTACGTCGAGAAGGCGATCGCCGACGAGTTCTCCCGCAAGTTCGCCGAATTCGTGGAGAACATGAAGCTCGACGGTACCTACGACCTGGCGCCCGACATGGGCTCGCTCGCCTCGGCCGCCCAGGTGGAGACCATCGAGGCGCACGTCGCCGACGCCGTCGCCAAGGGCGCCACCGTGCTGGCCGGCGGCCGCAAGCGCGCCGACCTCGGCCCGCTGTTCTACGCGCCCACCGTCCTCACCGGCGTGACCGATGAGATGGAGTGCTTCCGCAACGAGACCTTCGGGCCGCTGGTGTCGATCTACCCGGTGGACTCCGTCGAGGAGGCGATCGAGCGCGCGAACGACACCGAGTACGGCCTCAACGCCAGCGTCTTCGCCGGGAACGCCGCGCAGGCGCAGAAGATCGCCGAGCAGCTGCGGGCGGGCACCGTCAACATCAACGAGGGCTACGCCGCCGCGTGGGGCTCCACCGCCGCGCCGATGGGCGGCATGGGCATCTCGGGTGTGGGCCGCCGTCACGGTGAGGAGGGTCTACTCAAGTACACCGAGCCGCAGACCATCGCCGCGCAGCGCTTCATGGGCCTGGACGGTATGCCCGGCGTGCCGCGTGACGTCTTCCTCAAGCTGACGCCGCTGGCGATCCGCACGCTGAAGTACCTGCCCGGCCGGTAAGCCGAAAGATCAAGAGCGGCCCCACCTTTCGCGGTGGGGCCGCTCTTGTCGTACGGGGTGCCGATCAGGAACGACGACGGCGGGCGCGCCGGCGCAGCAGCAGGATCACCGCGAGGAGCGCGCCGAGGCCGGCGGCGACCATCGCCGGGCTCACCCGGTCCCCGGGCAGCTGGGTCGGCGCGGTGCGGCGCAACTGGGCGAACAGGTCGCGGGCGGCGTCGGCCTGGGCGACGGTGTCGTCGTGCGGCGACGGGGTGGCGGTGGTCGTCGCGGACTCGTCGTCGCCCGGCACGTCGGCGGCCGCCGGTGCGGCTTCGAGCGCGGGCGCCGGGTCGGCCGCCGACAGTGCGGGCCGCTCGGCGGGCGCCTCGATGGCCGGGGTGGCCTCGGCGGCCGGCGGTGCCTGCGACGGTGCCGGGATCGCGTCCGCGGGTGCCGGGGGCTCGGCGGCCGGTGCGGCGTCGAGGGCGGCGAGCAGCTCGGCCTTCTTCATCGTCGAGTAGCCGTGCAGGCCGCGGGCCTTCGCTTCGGCGCGCAGTTCGGCGACCGTGTGGTCGCGGTGCGCGGACGGGGCGTCGGCGGACGGGGCATCGTCGGTGGGCAGGACGGGGTCGGTGTCGGCCATCGTCGGGGCAGTCTCCTTCGGCGGTGTCACGCGGGGTGAACGTTGAGTCGGGCGAGCAGGTCGTTGTCGATCGCGGTCAGCTCGTTGCTGATCGCCCGCTGCGCGGCGCGGCGCTGGGCCGGCGGCATGGTGTCGGCGGCGTCGGTCGCGACGACCAGATTGTCCAGACGCCCGCGCATGGCGGTCACGAAGTCCTTGCCCTCGGCGGTGCTCTCCCGCTCGGCGACCTGGTCGGCGGAGTTCTGCGCGGCGGCGATGCGGGCGCGCAGTGCGGCGTTCGGGCCGCCGTACTGGGTCAGCAGACCGGCCGGGACACCGGCGCGTCGTGCCTGCACCGCGGTGACCTGCTCTCGTGCGGCGATCGCGCCGCGGTACAGGATCGGTCCGGCGATGGGCGCGAGCATCTTGGCGACGGTCAGGTAGCGCTTCACCCGCGCCGGCCCGAACAGTGCCGCCTTCTCGGCCGCTTTCGCCTGTGCCTCAACGGTCTTCGCCTCGGCGGCATGCGCCTTCTGGGTGGCCTTCGAGGTGGTCTTCGCGGTCTTGCGCTCGGCCTTCTGCGCCTTCTTGTGGAACTTGTGCTCCTCGCGCAGCGCCTTGCGATGCCGCTTGGTCTCCTCGTGCGAGTGCACCTTGGCCTCGAGGCGCACTCGCGTCTTGAGGGCCTTCTCCTCGGCCTTGCGGATCTTGGCCTCGGCCTTGCGCTCGACGCGACGAGCCTTGCGGGACGACAAGAAACCCATGGTGTCCTTTCCGCGGGACGACCGGCGTGGCCGTGACTGTAACCAGTTTTGCATAGTGTCGTAGGGGGATGAGACTGTGGCGCAGCACCGCCACACGGCGGTGATCGGCGACGAGAGGCAGGCAGCGGGTGGGTGCAGCGATTCTCGGCGCGCGCGACTTGTCCGGTTGCGAGCATCGACTGGCGCTGGATTCCGCCTTGGCGTCCGACGCCCGGGCGACGCCGATCGGCGAGACCCCCGAGGCGCTGCGCCGGATCGAGGCCGCGCAGGAGCATCGTCGCGCCGTGCTCGACACGCTGCGCGCACTGCAGGCCGAGCGGGGCACGAGCGTCGTCTCGATCGATCCGGACCTGCCGCACCGTGAGCGCGCGGCGGCGACGCTCGCCGCGTGCGAGGCCGGTGCCGACTGGATCTTCTCCGCCGCGCTGCCCGTCGACGCCGCCGCGGGTCGTCGCGGGCACGCCGAGGCCTTGATCCGGCACGGGGCCGGGTACGTGCCGCTCATCGTCGTCAACCACCGGGTGACCAATCCGGCCAAGCCCGACCGCGACCCGGCCGAGCCGGCCGCGCTGTGCACCAGCGGGCTCGGCGAGTGGCGGCCCGAACCCGATCCGTCGCGTGCCTCGCGCCGCAACCGGCGCGACACGCTGCGCCTGGCTCAGCTGGCCGCGATGCTCGACGGCCTGGGTCTGGCGGCCGCGCCGGATCGCGCGGATTGGGCCGGCGGGGTGATCGGGGTCGATGCCGACTGCATCCTGATGGTGCCGCTGGGCGCCGTGATGCCCGAGTACGACGACATCTTCGCCCGGCGCCGCGCGGTGGCCGACGGACTGGTGCGGACGGTGCCCCGCCGGATCAACGAGTGCCGCAGCTGCGAATGGTGGCCGGACTGCGAGGCCGAACTGGTGGCGCGGGACGACGTGAGCCTGGTGGTCGGCGGCACCGGCACCGCGGCGCTGCTCGACGCGGGGATTAGCACCGTCACGCAGTTGTCGGCGTACCGGGGAGATCCGCCCGAGGAGTGGCCGGGCAACATGAACTTCCTCGATGTGGTGGTCGCCGCGAACTGCCGGCGCCGTGAGGTGCCGCTGGTCCGCCGGCTGGACCGGCCGCGGGTGCGGCGCGCCGATGTCGAGGTGGACGTCGACATGGAGAGCTACGGCGAGCGCGGCGCCTACCTGTGGGGCACGCTGCTCACCGACAACGTCGACGGCGAGCCGGTGCTCTACCGGCCCTTCGTCACCTGGGATCCGCTGCCCACCGACGACGAGGGCCACGCCTTCGGGCGCTTCTGGTCGTGGCTGATGGAACGGCGGCGGCTGGCCCACGAGGCGGGCAAGACCTTCGCGGCGTACTGCTACTCGCAGCAGGCGGAGAACCGGTGGCTGCGCGCGAGCGCCGACCGCTTCGGATCGATCCCCGGGGTTCCGGCCCGCGAGGAGGTCGATGCCTTCATCTCCTCGCCCGAGTGGGTGGACGTCTACGAGGCCGTCAACAAGAACTTCATCTGCCCGAACGGCAAGGGGCTCAAGCGGATCGCGCCGGTCGCCGGTTTCGGCTGGTGCGACGACGAGGCGAGCGGCGAGGCCTCCATGGAGTGGTACGCCGCCGCGGTCGGCCTCGGCGGGGGACCGATGGACCTGACCCAGCGCGACCGCCTGCTTCGCTACAACGAGGACGACGTGCAGGCCACCAAGGTGCTGCGCGAGTGGCTCAGCTCCGAGCAGATCCTCCGCCTCCCCACGGTCGACGACCTCCTCGCCTGACGGGGGCTTGGCGGGTCCTGAGCATGTGCGGCGGAGCCTGCGACGACGCGCGGTCGAAGGGCCGACCCGGTCTCGCCCTTGCGGGCTCGACCGGTGGTTCCTGAGCGAAGTCGAAGGGCTCGGCCGACGGCCATATCGGCCCGTGTCTTGCCCTGCGCGGTCGAAGGGTCGAAAGGACCCCGGGTCCGGCGCCGCCGCCTTGCGGTCAGGCGTTGAGGCTGACCTCGTCGTCATGCTCGACGCTCCGCGCCGCCTCCTGGGCGCGGCGACGCCAGGTCCGCACGATCACCAGCGCGCCGGCGGCCGCGATCACGACTGCCGCAGCGACGGTGCCGCCGATCAGCGGACCGCTCGCGTCGAGCAGGCCCTCGGTGAGCAGCCAGATCGCGAAGCCGAAGAAGAGTGCGGCGGCGGCCAGCGCGATGGTGCGCTCGGGCAGGTGCTTCCCGAGCAGCCGCCCGACGAGGATGGCCACCGCATCGGCCGTCACCATGCCGAGCGTCGAACCGATCCACACGCCGAGCCAGTTGTGGTCGGTGGCCAGCGTGATGGTGGCGAACATGGTCTTGTCGCCCAACTCGGCCAGCATGAACGCGCTCATCACCGCGAGGAACACCGAGCCGCCGACACGGCCGGCCTTGGTGGACTCGTCGTCCGACAGTTCGTCGCCCCGCAGCGTCCACAGCGCGAAGGCCAGCATGGCGAGGCCGCCGGCGATCGACATCAGGTGGGTGGGGATCGACAGGCCCAGGTAGTGGCCGAAGAACACGGACACCGCGTGCACCAGCGTGGTGGCGACGAGGATCGCACCGAGGACCACCCACCAGCGGTAGCGGAGAGCGTAGGTGAGCGCCATGAGCTGCGACTTGTCGCCGAGTTCGGCGACGAAGATCACGCCGAAGCCGAGGAGGAGTGCCGCTGTCATGTGAACCAGGCTAGGCATGCCTGCCCCGGGGCCGCAACAGATGGAATAGCCGCATATATGCAGGTAGGAGCGCCGTAAGAAGAGATTCGGGTACCCGTACGGAGTCGGCCGGGGTACCCGGCGTCGCCGGGGCCGTCGCGGGCACCAGGCACAATGGCAGCTGTGTCTCATGCCCTCGATACGCGAGCGCGCCCGATCACCGGCCCGCTGCGCCCGCTGGAGATCGCGATCGTCGCCATCCTGTCGGGCCTGACGGTGGTGGCCGTGGTGGTCGCCGCCGTGATCCCGATGGGGCAGGCCGCCGGCCTGCTGGCCCCGGTCCCGATCGCGCTCATCGCCGCTCGTACCCGGCCGCGTGCCGTCGTCGCCGCGTCGGTCACCTCGACGGCGGTGACCTTCGCGGTCGCCGGCCTCGGTGCCGCGCTCTCGGTGCTGGCCGCGGCGGTGGTCGGCGCGGTGGTCGGCGACGTCCGTCGGCGTGGCGGTGGGCTGCTGATGCTCCTGCTGGTCTCGCTGATCGTGGCGCCGCTGCTCTCCGCGGTCTCGGTGCTGACCCTGTGGATCCTGGTGCCGCTGCGGAAGCTGGCGCTCGAGGTTCTGGAGAACCTGATCAGCGGTGTCGGCAAGGTCCTGGTCTGGATCGGCAAGGCGATCACCCGCGGCCTGCATGCCGCGGGTTCCGAGGCCACCGTGTCGTGGCAGGGCGCCGGCGACTGGTTCGCCGGACTCGGCAAGAACATCGTCGACTACTGGTGGCTCTGGATGCTCGTCTCCGGCGCGGTCGGCTCGTTCCTGTCGTTGCTGGTGGCCTGGTGGATCCTGCACGGCGTGGTCGACCGGCTCGCCCACATCCGCATGCAGGACACGCTCGACGCCGAGGGCGACCTCACCGCCGACGAGCCTATCGAGCCGCTGCCGTTGCGCATGGTCGGTGTCGGCTACCGCTACCCGGACACCGGCGTCGACGTCCTCACCGGAATCGACCTGACGCTGATCCAGGGCGAGTTCGTCGCCGTCGTCGGCGCGAACGGCTCGGGCAAGTCGACGCTGTCGAAGCTGCTGGCCGGCACCCCGGCCACCATCGGTGTCGTCGACCGTCCCGGCGACCCGGGACTCGGCAGGCTGGGCGGCACCGCGATGGTGCTGCAGCGGCCGGAGGCCCAGATGCTGGGTTCGCGGGTGGCCGACGACCTGGTCTGGGGTCTGCCCGACGACGCGCACGTCGACATCGACGCGCTGCTCGAGGAGGTCGGCCTCGGTGGGCTGGGCGAACGGGAGACCTCGGATCTGTCCGGCGGCCAGCAGCAACGACTCGCGGTCGCCGCCGCCCTGGCCCGGCGGCCCAAGCTGCTGATCGCCGACGAGGTGACCTCGATGGTCGACCCGGCCGGGCGCCACGACCTGATCGAGATCCTCGCCGCGCTGCCGCGCACCCGCGGGATCACCGTCGTGCTGATCACGCACCGTGACTCCGAGGCGCGCGCCGCCGACCGGGTGATCCACCTGGAGGGCGGGCGGATCGTCGAACACTCCCCGGAGTGGATGCGGCCCGAGGAGCACACGCCAGCCCTGCCCGCGGTGACGCCCGACCACGATCCGCTGCTGGTGGTGCACGACGTCTCGCACACGTACCTGCCCGGATCGCCGTGGGAGGTGACCGCGCTGCACCACGTGAGCCTGCAGGTCAACCGGGGTGACGGACTGCTGATCGTGGGCGGGAACGGCTCGGGCAAGACCACGCTGGCCTGGATCATCGCCGGGCTGATCGAGCCGTCCGGCGGCGAGGTGCTGCTGCACGACGAGCCGATGACCGATCAGGTCGGCAGCGTCGGCCTCGGATTCCAGCACGCACGACTGCAGCTGCAGAAGACCACCGTCAGCGACGAGATCATGGCGGTCGGCGGCGAATCGGTCACCACCACCGAGGTCGGCCGGGTGCTCGATCTCGTCGCGCTGCCCCGGCAGATCGCCACCCGCCGCGTCGACTCGCTGTCCGGCGGCCAGATGCGGCGCGTGGTGCTGGCCTCGCTGGTGGCCGCCGAGCCCGACGTTCTGGTGCTCGACGAGCCGCTGGCCGGCCTCGATCCCGGCGCCCGCGAGGAGGTCCTCGATGTGCTCGCCGGGCTGCGGCGCGGTGGCATCACCATCATCATCATCTCCCACGACCTGGAGGCGCTCGACCGCGTCTGCAACCGCCGGGTGGAACTGATCGACGGCGTCCTGGAGGCACGACGATGACCATGCGCACTCCGCCGCTGCGGCAACTGCCCGGCGACTCCCCGGTCCACCGGCTCTGGGCGGGCACCAAACTCATCGTCGTGCTCGCGCTGGGCGTGATGACGTGGGTGCTGCCGAGCTGGCCCAGCCTGATCTTCGTGGCGATCTGCGTCCTGGTGTTCGCCGTGGTCGCCGGGATCCCGCTCGGGGCCATCCCGCGTCCGCCGTGGTGGTTCTGGGTGCTGATCCTGGTCGGTATGGGCGTCACCGCGCTGTCCAGCGGGGGATCGGGCGTCGTCGTCTTCCTGCGCAGCACCGTGCTTGGGCTGGTGGTGCTGGCGATGAGCATCCTCGTCGTCTGGACCACGCCGATGGCCGAGATCGCTCCGGCGATCGCCCGCCTGATGGGACCGCTGCGGCTGCTGCGTCTCCCGGTGGACGAATGGGCGGTGACCATCGCGCTGTCGCTCCGCGGTCTGCCGATGCTGATGGAGGAGATGCGGATGCTGCGGGCCTCGCACCGGCTGCGCCCGACGTCGTCGCCGAAGTCCGGGCATCCGTCGGCCGAGATGACGATCATCGACCTGGTGGTCGCCGCCCTGAGTTCGGCGATGCGCCGGGCCGCCGAGATGGGCGAGGCGATCACCGCGCGCGGCGGCACCGGACGGCTCACCGCCTACCCGTCGAGGCCGGGCCGGGCCGACGCCGTCACGCTGATCCTGGTGGCCGCGGCGTGCGCGGCGGCCATCACCCTCACGGTGGTGCTCCGATGACGCAGCAGCCCGGACCGGTGCCGTCCGGGACGCCCGCGCCCGTCGCGCCGGGGGCGCCCGCCACCGGGGAGAGCGACCGGCTCTGGAAGTACCTCGCGATCTTCGTGGGGATGTCGATCCTGCTCAGCGCGATCTTCGCGGTGATCGACAGCGTGATCGGCGGCTCGGTGAGCGGGGTAAGTGCGCTGGTGCCGTTCTTCGCGGCGGCCACCGCCGTCGACGCCTTCGTGAAGCGGCACCTGCGGGTCCTCACCCCGGCCGAGAAGTGGTGGCTGATCTGGTGGTCGTTCGGGATCACCGTCGCCTGGGCGGTGGTCGTGGGCGGGACGGTGCTGGCCGCATCGGGATACGCCGGTCAGATCTGGGACGAGATGGGTGTCTGGCTGCCGATCCTGCTGGTCATCGGCGCCGCGGTCAGCTTCCTCGCGATCTGGGCGGGCTACGCCTGGTGGCCGAGGCGATCGCTGCGGAACCGCACCCGCTACCTGGAGCGTCAGGCCGCCAAACGCCGCTGAGCGGCGCCGATCGGGGACCGGCCGGGTACTCCGTGCGCCGGGGGTGCCGGTAGACCGTCGCGGATGCGGTCATGATTCCCGCATCCGCGACGTTCTGCGAATCGCGCACGACGAGTAGCGCGCCGCGCGATCCGAGCGGACGAAGCCCCGGATAGCCCGTTGAGCCGGTGAGGAACCTTTCGACGGGGCTCTAGATAAACTTCGTGACGAACCGTGTCGAAACGACCCCCGACATGCTGCCCGAGCCCGGTCGTGTGGTCGGCATGTCGTGCATCCCCGAATACCGGTCCACGGGGGAACATTCCCCTCGTGACCCGGTATTCGGCAACGGCCGACGTGCCGCCGGGTTAGCTCGGGCAGTGAGCGGTGAAACTCCAGGCCGTGCCGTCCTGGTCGGCGGTCACGCGGACGGTGACCTCCTTCGACGCGCCCGGCGGGACGTTGACGGTCAGCGAGCCCACGCCGGGACCCGCCAGCGGGTGGTTGAACTTGTTCCTGCTCTCCGACCCGCGCCATCCGGTGGTCGCGATCTGGCGTCCCTGGTAGATCACATCGAGCTTGTCGGGCTGATCCTGCATGTCGTAGGTGATGTCGAAGGCGGTCGGACCACTGCGACCGAGGTTCACCGGGAAATTCTGCGGCCGGGCGTCGTAGCCGCCGTTCGGAACGGTCACCTTGCCACACGGCCGGACGGGCGCGGTGTAGGTCGGATCCTGCTTCTTCTTCGGCTGGCTCGTGGTCGGCGGCCGACTGTAGCGCGGGTCCTTGGTGCCGTCGGCGTGGGCGGCGGCGGGGGCGATGAGCATCGCGCCGGCGGCTGCGGCGCCGGCGACGGTGCCGATCAGGCGGGTACGGCTGGTCATGGGGGAATTCCCTCCCTGGGTTCGCGGTAGAACGAGCTGTTCTCGGGGCGACTGCCTGGCAGTCCGCCATTCAACCTAGGGATCGCACATCGCGTTGTATGTCGGCGAAAGGGAGGAAAGTGCTGTTCAGGGCGCCCCCACTTCTCAGGGCAGGGAGCAGACGACGGCGCCCACTCCGTTTCCGGAGTGGGCGCCGTCGTCGTACTGCGAACTGCGGGTGAGGTCTGTCGTTACGGAACGATCAGGCCGTCCGCGGCGGTCGCGCGAGCGAACCGCGCGGCGGCATCCTCCCAGTTGACGACGTTCCACCAGGCCTTGACGTAGTCCGGCTTCACGTTCTGGTAGTCGAGGTAGAAGGCGTGCTCCCACATGTCGAGCATGACGACCGGGATCAGGGCGGCGGAGGTGTTGCCGCTCTGGTCGGTCAGCTGCTCGATCACCAGGCGCTTGCCGATGGTGTCGTAGCCGAGGATCGCCCAGCCGCTGCCCTGCAGGGTGGTGGCCGCGGCGGTGAAGTGCGCCTTGAAGGGCTCGAAGCCGCCGAAGTCGCGACCGATGGCCTCGGCGAGGTCGCCGGTGGGCTCGCCGCCGCCGTTGGGCGAGAGGTTCTTCCAGAAGATCGAGTGGTTGGTGTGACCACCGAGGTGGAAGCCGAGGTTGGCGCTCAGGCCGAAGACCTTGCCCTGGATGTCACCGGCCGCGCGGGCCTCTTCCAGCTTCTCCAGGGCGGTGTTCGCACCGGCCACGTAGGCGGCGTGGTGCTTGTCGTGGTGGAGCTCCATGATCTTGCCGGAGATGTGCGGCTCCAGGGCGCCATAGTCGTAGTCGAGATCGGGCAGGGTGTAGACAGCCACGGTCATCCTCTTCTTTCGCTGTGCGTTATTCGTACTCGGTCCAATTTCTACCCTTCCCCTTCCCGCGGCGGTGCGCAAGGGTTGCACCCGGGCCCCCGCCGCGTCCGCGAAAAGGGTCAGAGAAGGATGATCAGCGCGATCGCGACGATGATCAGAGCGATGGTCGCGGCGATCGCCAGGCACTGACCGCCCACGTTGTAGACCGGCCACGATTCGGACCGCCGGGTCACTGAGCCCGACCGGGTCACCGATTGCCTCGTCGTCACGGCGTCATCCTCGTTCTCGGTCACAGGTGGTGACGCACCTCACAGGTGCGATGGTGACCACAGGCTACCGGTGCGGACCGTTCGGCGAAACCCCGGGCCCCGCGGCGCACCGCCGGAGGCGCCGGGGGGAGTCGTACGCTGGAGGCATGAGCATCTTCGATCGCCTGCAAGCCGCCGCCGACGTCAAGCGCGTGATGGTGGATCCCGCGCACGCCCTGCCGGGACGCGACGAGGAGATGCCGGTGCCTGCCGTTCACGCGGTGCTCGGGCACCCGTTGCGCGGCGAACCGGAGGCGGACGGGTCGTACGCCAACGGGGGCGTCGGCACCTTCGACGACGGCCTGCGTGCGGTGGTGCTGGCCGGCGGCTGCTTCTGGGGCGTGGAGGAGATCCTGTGGGGGGTGCCGGGCGTGTATACGACGGCCGCGGGCTACGCGGGCGGCTACACCCCGAACCCGACGTACGAGGAGGTGTGCACCGCCAAGACCGGCCACACCGAATCGGTGCTCGTCGTCTTCGATCCGGCGCAGGTCAGCCTGGACGAACTGCTCGCGGTGTTCTTCACCGCGCACGATCCGACGCAGGAGATGCGGCAGGGCAACGACATCGGCACCCAGTACCGCTCGGCGGTCTTCACCTTCGCCGAGGACGACAACGAGGCCGCGGTGGCGGCCGCGCGGCGCTTCGAGCCGGTCCTCGCCGAGGCCGGCTACGGCCCGGTGACCACCGAGATATCCCTCCTCGACGATGCTGGGGCGGGCCGCTTCTTCTACGCCGAGCCCTATCACCAGCAGTACCTGCACAAGAATCCCAACGGCTACCGCTGTCACGCGGCGACCGGGCTGACGTTCCCGACCGCGGGCTAGTCCCGGTGACCGAGCGCATCTCGGCCGAACAGTGGAACCGGACCCTGCTGGTGCGTCAGCACCTGGTGGAGCGGGTCGCGGAGGAACCCATCGAGGTGATCGACCGCTGCGTGGGAGTGCAGTCGCAGGATCCGCGGGCGGCGTTCTTCGCGCTCTGGTCCCGTATCGACGGCTTCGACCCCGCGGAGCTCGACGCGCTCCTGACTGACCGCGAGGTGGTCCGGATGGCGCTGCAGCGCGGCACCGTGTTCCTGATGGACGGCCTCGACGCCCGATGGATCCGCGGGGCGGTGCAGCCCGCGCTGGAGGCGTCGCTCACGAGCAATCATCTGCGCAAGCTCGGCGACGTGGACCCCGCGGCCGTCGTCGAGGCGGCCCGGCGGCTGTTCGACGACGACGGCGGCGAGCACGGGATCTCGGCCGCGCGGCTGCGCACGGAACTGACCGGGCGGTGGCCGCAGGCGCCGGCGGATTCGCTGACGTCCGTCGCGCGCGCCCGGTTGCCGCTGGTGCAGATTCCACCGCGTGGACTGTGGGGCCGCAGCGGCGCGCCGTCGTACGTGCTCCTCGACCACTGGATCGGGCCGGGTGAGCCCGCGCTGATCGGCGACGAGGCGCGCAAGGACCTGATCCGCATGTACCTGCGCGGCCACGGGCCGGCGTCGGCCGCCGCGGTGGCCGCCTGGAGTGGGCTGTCGGGTCTGCGTCCGTTGCTCGACGCGATGGAGGCCGACTGGGAGCTGGTGAAGCTCGCCGGACCGGACGGCCGGGAGCTGTACGACCTGGACGGTCTGGCGATCGCCGAGGGCGATCAGCCGGTGCCGGTGCGTCTGCTCGCGCCGTACGACGGGGTACTGGTGGCCAACGCCGACCGTGACCGCGTCGCCGATCGGGACGTGTACGCGCGGACGGTGACGGCCAACGGGCGCTCGCCGGGGTTCGTGCTCGTCGACGGCCGGCTCGCCGGGACCTGGCGACTGGGCTCGGGGAGCGTCGAGCTGACGGAACTGGTCGACCTGCACCCCGCTCAGCGCGCCGAGGTGGAGTGCGAAGCCGCACTGCTGGCGGAGTTCGCGGCGGGGTGACCCGAAGCGTTCCGCGGTGGGCGTCACACGATCGGTGGACCCGCAGAAACCACCGCGACACGCAACTCGCAAGCACTGCTTCAGAGTGTCGTTGCGCGTGTTGTCCACACGTTGTCCACAGGCCGGGGTGTGGGACGCCCGGGTGGCCGTCGGCAAACCCGGAGGTGACGCACAGGCATCCGGGAGTCTCAAATCGCCCGAAAATGTGAGGTCCGCGTCACATTTTGATTGTCGACCTCGCTGTTGTCCACAAATCCACAGGGTTATGCACAGCGCGACGGGTGGCATGTGGACCATGTGGACAACCCGGCCGAATCCTGTGGATAACTATTGGGACGAATTCGATGAACCGTCGCAACCGGATCACGCCGCGATGTGGTAGGGATTCCGCGCCCGTCTTCGACCGGCAAGCCCGGTGCCTCCGGGGCGATCTGTGGGAACATGGTCGACGTGAGCATGGACATCGAACAGATCGACGTCGCCGACCTCCCGGACGACTTCACCGATGTCACCGATCGCACGCTGCTGGACGTCCGCGAGGGCTACGAGTGGGAGTCCGGGCACGTGCGCGGTGCACTGCACATCCCGCTGGACGACGTCCCGGGGCGGTTCGACGAGATCGACCTCGACGCCGACCTGCTAGTGGTCTGCCGCACCAGCGGGCGCAGCTTCCGGCTGGCGCAGTATCTGGCCATGCGGGGCATCGACGCGACCGTCGTGCACGGCGGCATGGTCGCCTGGGAAGCCGCGGGCAAGCCCGTGGAGACGGGCCCGGAGCAGTCGGCGTGATGCTCGACGTCTGCCTGTCGTGCCGGATCCAGGCCGAACACCAGCCGGGCCGCGCCACCTGCCCGCGGTGCGGCCGGCCGCTCACCGTGCTCGATGAGACCACTCGCCGGCCGGTCGCCGGCGGCCCGGCTCCGGCCCCCGCCGCGGCGGCGGCTCCCACTCCGGCCGTCCGCCGCACACCGACTCGGCCCGCGCCGCCGCGGTTGCGCTGGGTGGCGCATCGCCCCGCCGACACGCTCCCGCCGCGGCCGTCCCCGGCACCACGGCGACGCACCGTTCCGGCACGCTACGGCCAGATCCCGCGCTGGGGTCTGTTCGACGTCGTCGCGCCGCCCGCCGAGGAGGCGGGCACCGATCCGGCCGCGTCGCTGCGCCGCTGGCTGACGTTCCTGTGGCCGTTCCTGGTGGCGGCCGCGGTGATGCAGCTCCTGCGGTACGTGACGCTGATGGTCAACCGCTCGCGCCCCATCCCCGCGTGGTGGGATCTGGGCACGCTGGCCCTGGTGATGCTGTGCGGCTGGGTGGCCGCGGCGGGCGTCGTGGTCGGGCTCTACTACTTCACGCGCTGGATGATCCAGGTGCGTGCGGACTCGTATGCGCTGGCCGGGCGGAGCGATCCACGACCGGCATGGGCCGTGCTGCTGATGACCGCGCTGATCTTCGTCAACGTCGTGGGTGCGCCGTTCGCGCTGGTCGAAGCGGCGCGTGCGGCCGGTGGTCCGGGCGTCGCCCGGGTGGAGCGGGCCGTCCGGCGGGTGGCCGTGGCGTGGGGGCTGGTCAGCCTGATCGGCGCGATCGCGCTCGCCTACCGCATCGCCTGCCTGTTCACCGACAGCGTGCAGACCGGCGCCGACGCGATGGCCTGGGCGACCCTCGCCTTCGCGGCCTCCGCGGTGTTCGCCCGGTGGCTCGGTCCGCGCCTGGACAAGGTGGTGGTGACCGGCGACGAGGTCGCCTCGGCCCCGCCGCGACGATTGGTGGTGGCGGCATGAACTCGGACGTGTCCCGCTCGGGGAAGCCGGCGGTCGTCGCCCACCGGGGTGCGTCGGCCGACCATCCCGAGCACACGCTCGCCGCCTACGAGGCCGCGCTGTCCGAGGGTGCGGACGGCCTGGAATGCGATGTCCGGCTGACGGCCGATCATCAGCTGGTGTGCGTGCACGACCGCACCATCGATCGCACCTCCGACGGCGTCGGCGTGGTCAGCGAGATGACGCTCGCGCAGTTGCGCCAGTACGACTTCGGGTCGTGGAAGGGCGGTAAGCCCGCGTCGGTGCTGACCCTGCCGGAACTGCTGGAACTGACGCTCGACTGGCGGCGCCCGGTGCGGCTCTTCATCGAGACCAAGCATCCGGTGCGCTTCGGCAGCCTGGTGGAACAGCGGTTGCTGGAGACCCTGCACGAGTTCCGGGTCGGTGCGCCGCCGTCCGCCGATCACAGCCGGGCCGTGGTGATCTCGTTCTCGGCGTCGGGGATCTGGCGGGTGCGCCGCGCCGCGCCGATGCTCCCCACCATCCTGCTGGGCGAGACCCTGCGCGGCATCAGCGCCGGTGCCGCGACCGCGGTGGGCGCCACCGGCGTCGGACCGTCCGTGCAGACCCTGCGCAGCCATCCGGAGCTGGTGGATCGGGCCGCGGCGAGCGGCCGCGTCACCTACGCGTGGACCGTCGACGAGCGCAGCGACGTGCAGTTGTGCGCCGACCTCGGGGTGCGCTGGATCGCCACCAACCACCCGGCGCAGGTGCGCGACTGGCTGGTCACCGTCGACTGATCCGGGCGGGATGAGAAGCTAGGCAGCATGGCTAAGAAGAGCAAGCGGAGAGCACCGTCGGGAAGCAGCAACCGCGCCGAGCGCGTCGCGGCGCGCAAGGCACGGCAGGCGGCGGCGCTCGCCGGGCCGGTGCGGCCCTTCGCGGCGCTGCCGACCGCGGAGTGCGATCTGGTGGCCATGCGCGCGTTCATCGCGTCGGCGACGGCACAGGTGCGGTTCGTCGACGGGTTCGACGCCCCCAACGAGGTGGACTTCGTGACCATCCTCCCCGGCGCGGTGCCCGGTCTGGTGCGGACCCGGGACGCGTCGAAGTGGGGGAAGTTCGCCGCCGAGCGCGGCCTGACCGGCATCGTGACGCAGGGCCTGGCTGCCCTGCAGACCGATCCGGAGCCCGCCGACCTGGCCGATTCCCTCGCCACCGTGCTCGGCTGGGCGGCCAAGGCCGCGTCCGGCAGTGAGTTCCGCGGCGCGGATTCGCCGGGCGGCCTGGCCGGTGTCGTGGATCCGTCCGCCGCCCTCGACGTGATCGTCTACCCGGACTTCGACTGGTGGTTCGGCGACGACGCCGACGTGACCCCGCAGGTGCGGGCGATGCTCGAGCGCGCCAACGAGACCATCATGCCGACCGCGCGGCTGACGCCGCCGAGTGGTGTCGGCGCCCCGTGGTGGGTGGACGCCGGCGACCGCGCGCATCTGCGCTGGGTGCGTCCCGAGGACGAGGACGCGCTGATGAAGGCGATGGCCAAACTGCACGCGGCCGGCCGGCTGACGATGGGCGAGGGCTCGCGGTTCGCCGGGTCGTTCCGCACGCACGGTCTGGTGGTCCCGGTGTTCGACCTGGACAACGAGCGGCACCACGAGGAGTGGTACGGCGCGCTCGACGCGCTGGACAAGGCGTTCGCCGAGGCCCTGGCCGACGACTCCGACCTCACCGCCGCCGAGCGCAGCTCGCGCGCCGGGATCCTGGGCCGGCAGGTCACCCTGCGCTGACGCCCGCGCGCCGGTCGGGTGGAGTCCGCGCCGATCGCGAGGTCGAACGGCGACCGCCGTTCACGACACCGCGCCGCCGGTGTCCGAGAGCAGGTCCGCCGGGATCGACTGGCCCCTGCGCAGGTAGTCGAAGAAGTCGTGCGTCGACTGGCCGACGGCCAGTGAGTCGCCGTCGTCGGTGTACTCCGGGCCGCCGGTGGGCACCGTCGTGGTGATGGTGTCGCCGCGCAGCTTGTAGGCGAGCCACGCCAGGTTCCAGAGGTGGTCACCCTCGGCGACGGTCAGCGAGTCCACCGCGCCGTTGAGGAACGGGAACAGCCGGAACGGGTTCAGCAGCACACCCGGGCTCGACCCCTTGTGCATCAGCGCGGTGAGGAACTTGCGCTGGTTCACCACGCGTTCCAGGTCGGCGTTCGGGAACGCGCGGGTGCGCACCAGCCCCAGCGCTTGCGCGCCGTTGAGCTTCTGGCAGCCGGCCTTCAGATGAAGGCCGGCCTTGGGGTCGTGCAACGGCTGGTCCAGGCACATCGTCACCCCGCCGACGGCGTCGACCAGCCGGTCGAAACCACCGAAGCCGATCTCCGCGTAGTGATCGATGCGCAGGCCGGTGAGGTTCTCGACGGTCTGCACCAGCAGTTTCGGCCCGCCCTCGTTGAATGCCGCGTTGATCTTGTGGCTGCCCATGCCGGGGATCGGCACGTAGAGGTCGCGCGGGATGCTGATCAGCATCGGCTTCCCGCGCGGCGGCAGGTGCGCCAGCATGATCGTGTCGGTGCGGGCGCCGTCGCTGTCACCGGTGGCGAGCTTGTCCTTCTGCGCCTGGCTCAGATCCGCGCGCGAGTCGGTGCCAACGATCAGCCAGGTAGTGCCGGGCGTGTTCGACGGCCGGCCGCTGTACGACGCGAGCGCGTCGGTGCGGTGCAGCTTGCTGTCGTAGTAGAACATCAGGCCGACCGGGGTGATCACCAGCACCAGCAGAATCACCAGGAACCAGGGCAGGATCCGGCGCTTGCGGCGGCGATGCCGGACCTTCTTCGGCTTCTTCGCCGAGCCCTGATCCGGCCCGGCGGGCGGGCGCCCGTCGCCGCCGTCGCGGGGACGACGGCTGCGGGAACCGGCCGACCGCTCGGCGGGTGACGGTCCGCGGGCGTCGGCGGGGCGTCGTCCGGCCGGTCGCGGGCCGCCCGGAACGGGTTCGGGTTCCTGCCGCGGCGCGTAGCCGTCGGGGGCCACCGCGGGGAGGGGTTCGCGCTGGTCGTCGGGGGCGCCGGGGAGCGTGCGCGCCCAGCGCGGATCCGGACGGGGCGGGCCCGGTCGGGGCGGCGGATCGGCGGACCAGGCCTGCGGAGGCGGGGGTGCCACCGGGCCCGGGGCGTAGGCGGTCGGCGGTTCGACGTGCCGGGGCCGTTCGTGCTGGCCGCGGGCGGGCGGCGGCTGCTGCTGACCGGCGGGGTGCCGCGGGGGCGGCGGCAGGGGACGGCCGGGCGCGGGCTGTGCCGGTGCGGGCCGGCCCTGCGCGGGCGGGGGCACCGGTCGTCGCGGCGGCCTGCCGGGCGGATTGTTCGGGGCTCCCTCGCGGCGGCCGCCGTCGCCAGGCATGCGCGGCGGCTGCGGAGGCTGAGCGTTCATCGTCGCAAGAGTACCGGCGGGTGATCAGAAGAGGCTGAATCCGGCGGGGGAATGCGCAGGGAAAATGCGTGGCGCGCCGCACGCGCGGTGCCGTAGCGTGTCGCGGGCAATCAATCGGAAAGGCAAGAAATCATGTCCGCGTTCCCGGTGACACTCACCGGTCAGTCCAATGTCCGCCTCTGGGCCCACGAGCACCAGATCGAGCAGGCCGCGCTGAATCAGCTGCGCAACATCGCCCGGCTCGACCCCGTGCGACAGGTGGCCGTCATGCCCGACGTCCACCTCGGCAAGGGTGCCACGGTCGGCTCCGTGATCGCGATGGAAGACGCCGTCTCGCCCGCCGCGGTCGGCGTCGACATCGGCTGCGGCGTCGCCGGGGTCAAGACCTCGCTCACCGCGTCCGACCTGCCCGATGGCCTCGGCGCGCTGCGCTCGGCGATCGAGGCGGCCATTCCGGTCGGCTTCAAGGTGCACAAGCAGCAGGTGCGCACCCGCCGGTTCGGTGGCGCCGTCGAGCGGCAGTCCAATCACCTCTGGGAGGCGGCGAAGGGGCTGCACGCCAACGTGTCTCGTGCGATGGACCGGGCGCCCAAGGCGGTCGGCACCCTCGGCGGCGGCAATCACTTCATCGAGGTGTGCCTGGACGACGGCGACGCGGTGTGGCTGACTCTGCACTCGGGTTCGCGCAACATCGGCAAGGAGCTCGCCGAGCGGCACATCGCGACCGCGAAGGGCCTGGCGCACAATCAGGACCTGCCCGATCGCGACCTGGCCTACTTCCTGTCGGGTTCGGCGGAGATGGACGCCTACCTCTACGACCTGCGGTGGGCGCAGGACTACGCGGCCCACTCCCGCGCGGTCATGATGGCGCTGTTCCGCGGTGTCGTCGCCGAGCAGTTCCCGCAGGCGGCCTTCACCGACGAGATCAACGTCCACCACAACTACGTGGGCAGCGAGACGGTCGACGGCGCCGAGTACGTGGTGACCCGCAAGGGTGCGATCCGCGCGGGCTCCGGCGACCTCGCGCTGATCCCCGGGTCGATGGGCACCGGCAGCTACGTGGTCCGCGGGCTCGGCAATCCGGCGTCGCTCTACTCGGCGTCGCACGGGGCCGGCCGGCGGATGAGCCGCACCGCCGCCAAGCGGACCTTCACCGTCGACGACCTGCGCGCGCAGACCGACGGGATCGAGTGCCGCAAGGACGCCGGCGTGGTCGACGAGATCCCGGGCGCCTACAAGGACCTGGACTCGGTGATCGAGGCGCAGTCGAACCTGGTCGAGGTGGTGACCCGCCTCCGGACCATCCTCTGCGTCAAGGGCTGATCGATCATCATCGAAACCGCGCTCGCCGGACCCCGGCTACTCCGTGGGACCCCCTCAACGGGCCGCGACGAGGGTTCCGTCGCGGCCCGTTGGGGACGTCTCGTAGCGCGGCGAGGGTCCGTCGCGGCCTGTTGGGGACCTCTCGTAGTGCGACGGGGGCCCCGCTGCGGTCTGTTGGGGACCTCTCGTAGCGCGACGAAGACCCCGCTACCGCCCGTCGGGGACCCCTCGTAGCCCGCCCCGCCGGTGAGGAGCCTTTCGACGGGGCTCTAGATGAACTTCGCGACGAACCGTGTCGAAACGTCCCCGCGGATCGGTGTCGTCGGCCCGCCCACGACTCGATCCACTCGAGGTCAGCGCGGCTCGAGGACCTGGAAACCGGTGAAGGTGGCCAGCTCGTCGGGCAGGACCACCGAGCCGTCGGGCTGCTGGTGGTTCTCCAGGATCGCGACGATCCACCGGGTGGTCGCGAGCGTTCCGTTCAGGGTCGCGGCGGTCTGCGGCTTCCCGTTCTCGTCGCGGTAGCGGGTGGCGAGCCGTCGTGCCTGGAACGTGGTGCAGTTCGACGTCGAGGTGAGTTCGCGGTAGGTGTTCTGTGTCGGGATCCAGGCCTCGCAGTCGAACTTGCGTGACGCCGAGCTGCCCAGGTCGCCTGCGGCGACGTCGATCACCCGGTACGGCACGTCGATGGCGGCGAGCATCGACTTCTCGAAGTCGAGAAGCTTCCGGTGCTCGGCCTCGGCGTCCTCCGGCTTGCAGTAGACGAAGCCCTCCACCTTGTCGAACTGGTGGACCCGGATGATGCCGCGGGTGTCCTTCCCGTACGACCCGGCCTCGCTGCGGAAGCACGTCGACCAGCCGGCGTACCGCTTGGGACCGTCGGACAGATCCAGGATCTCGTCGGCGTGGTACCCGGCCAGCGGCACCTCCGAGGTCCCGACCAGGTACAGGTCCTCCTTGTCGAGGTGATAGACCTCGTCGGCGTGCGCACCGAGGAACCCGGTGCCGCCCATCACCTCGGGCTTCACCAGCACCGGCGGGATCATCATGGTGAAACCGGCGGCGGTGGCCTTCGCGGCGGCCATGTTCAGCAGGCCGAGCTGCAGCATGGCGCCGGGGCCGGTGAGGAAGTAGAACCGCGAGCCGGAGACCTTGGCGCCGCGGCCCATGTCGATCAGGCCGAGCTTCTCGCCGAGTTCGAGATGGTCCTTCGGGTCGGCGATCTCCCGCGGTGAGCCGACGTGCTCGAGGACCACGTAGTCGTCCTCGCCACCCGGCGGGGTCTGCTCCGAGATGACATTCGAGATGGCGCGGTGCGCGGCGGTGAACGTCTGCTCGGCGTCGTTCTGACGGGCGACGGCCGCCTTGACCTGCTCGGCGAGCTCCTTGCCGCGGGCCAGCAGCGCGGCCTTCTCGTCGCCGGACGCCTTGCCGACGAGCTTGCCGAAGCCCTTCTGCTCGTTGCGGAGGGCGTCGGCCTCGGCGATCGCGGCACGACGCGCCGCATCGGCCTCCAGCAGCTGGTCGACGAGGCCGGGATCCTCACCACGGGCACGCTGCGAGTCGCGGACCAGATCGGGGTTCTCCCGCGCAATCTTCAGGTCAATCACGACTCACTAGCCTACTCGCGACGCACCCTCCACCAGCACCAGGCATGATGGACGACGATGAGTTCTCCCGAAGAAGACAACCGCGACGCCGGTGACGCCGCTCCCGCGCGCCGCATCTCGGCGACCCGCCTGGTCGTCGCGCTGGTCGCGGTGCTGGTCGGCGCGGTGGCGGCCGGCGGGGTGCTCTTCGCCCGCGGTGGTTTCTCCGACAGCGCGAAGCTCGGCGACACCGTGATCGGCGAGGGCAGCTCGTACACCGAGACCGATTTCACCCGTTCGCAGGCCGGCGACTGCCTCACCTGGGGCGACGGCGCGGCCGGCACCCCGGCGAAGGTCGATTGCGCCGACCAGCACCGGTTCGAGGTGGCCGGCACCGTCGATACCGCCCAGTTCCCCGGATCGGAATTCGGCCCGACGGCGCCGTGGCCCGGACCCGAGCGGTTCGCCGCCATCCGCGACGAACAGTGCGGCGTGATCGTCGACCGCTACCTCGGCGGTGGCCTGGATCCGCAGGGCCGGCTCGCGGTGGGCCTGATGTACCCGCCGAAGGCGCAGTGGGAGCGCGGCGCGCGCGTGCTGCGCTGCGGTATCGAGCAGCCCGGCCCGAATGGCGCTCAGGAGCTTTTCGCCGGTCGCGCCGCCGACACCGACCAGTCGTTCGCCTGGCCCGACGGCACCTGCATCGGATTCGACGACGCCACCCGCAAGCCGACCGGCGAGCCGGTCGACTGCGCGGAACCGCACGCCTTCCAGACCACCGGCGTGGTCGACCTGTCGCAGCGCTTCGGCTCCCGTGACTCCGGCAAGCCGTGGCCGGGCGTCGCCGCGCAGAACGACTATCTCAAGACGATCTGTCCCAACCAGACCAACCGATTCTTCGGCGGCGCCAAGAAGTTCGATAACACCACCCTCAACGTCCAGTGGTCGGTGATCTCCGAGGTGAGCTGGATGACCGGCAGCCGTCGCGTGGTCTGCTACGTCGCCGTGCCCGATCGTGGCGGCTTCGCCAAACTGGTCGGTGACGCCCGCCAGCAGGTCCTGGTCAACGGCAAGCTTCCGGTGCCGCCGGCCCAGGGTCCGCCCGGACGCGCGCTGCCGACCCCGGTGCCGTTGCCGCCCGGGTATTCGCCGAACGGCCAGGAAGTCCCGGCCCCCTCGGGAGGGTGACGATGGCCGTCGCGATGTCCGACGAGAACTTCGAGATCCTCGTCGGTGAAGCGCTCGATCTGCTCCCCGAGGAGCTGATGCGCGCCATGGACAACGTGGTGATCATGATCGAGCCGTTCAACCCGGAGAACCGGAATCTGCTCGGGCTCTACACCGGCGTCGCGCTGACCCAGCGCACCACCCAGTACGCCGGGTTCCTGCCCGACACCATCGAGATCTACCGCGACATCATCCTGTCCGTCTGCCGCACCCCCGACGAGGTCCGCCAGCAGGTCGCCATCACCGTCCTCCACGAGATCGGCCACCACTTCGGCATCGACGACCACTGGCTGGAAGACCACGGCTGGGGCTGAGGCGGACGAGGCACCCGCCGACATCCGAGACGGTGGCGGGTGACTCGGATGGTGCCGGGTGCCTCGTCGGCGTCGTCGGCCGTCGCGGACCCGATCGACGGGCCCCGTGGCTCAGCCTTCGCGGATGGTCATCCTGGTGAGCTTGTCTCCGTCGACGTCGAAGACGAACTTCGAGCGGCCGTTCGCGTGCGTCGAGCGCCAGTCGCCGACGACGGTGACCCGGCCGCCGTCCGCGTCGGCCTCCTCGACGGTGAGGGTGCCGTTCGAGCCGATGAACTCCTTGTCGCTCCACTGTTTGATCGCCGCCCGGCCGGTGAAGATCCGGCCCCAGTCGTCGACCACGCCGTCGTCGGTGAAGGCGTCGAGGAAGCCGTCCTCGTCGTGCGCGTTGACCCGGGCGAGGAAGGCGGCGACGGGTTCGGGGATGGGTGGTGTCATGGGACTCTCCTGTCGTATGCGGGTGATCGGGTTCAGCGGGTGGTGTAGCCGCCGTTGGCGAAGATGGTCTGACCGGTGATCCACCATCCGTCGGTGGCGAGGAACGCGACGATCGGTGCGATGTCCTCGATCCGGGTCAGCTGGCCGCCCATGGCCTGCGACTTGTGGAAGGCGACGCGCTCGGGCGTCTCCTGACCGTAGAAGAACGGCGTGTCCATCGGGCCGGGCGCCACGGCCGTCACCGAGATGCCGCGGTCGGCGAATTCCTTGGCGGCGGCCCGGGTGAAGTGCTCCACCGGCGACTTGCCGCCGGCGTAGGTCGAGTAGCCGTCGGTGAAGGCGGCCAGCAGCGACGTGACGATCGTGATGACCTTGCCGTGGTCGGCGAGGCGGGTGCCGGCTTCCTTGAGGAAGAAGTACGCGGACTTGGCGTTCACGTCGAACATCGAGTCGTACTCGTCCTCGGTGGTCTCCACGATGGGCTTGCGCAGTACCTTGCCGACGGTGTTGACCGCGACGTCGATCGTCCCGATTCCGGCTTCGGCCTCCTCGAACAGCCGCGTGACGTTGTCGGGAACGGTGAGATCCGCCTGGATCAGCACGCCCTTGACCCCGGCGCCCTGGACGGCGGCCAAGGTCTCCTCCGCATCCGCGCGGCTCGCCTCGGAGTTGAAGTGGATGGCGACGTTCGCCCCCGCCGCGGCCGACTGCCGGGCGATCAGGCCGCCCAGATTCTTGGCGCCGCCGGCGATGAGGACGTTCTTTCCCGCGAGTGTGTACTCGGCCATGTCTGCTCCATATCGTTGGTATGTATCACCATATCGGTGATACAGACGCTAGCATAGCAACATGACAGAGACTGCGAACAGTGATACACGGGAGCGGATGATCGTCGCCGCCGCCGACCTGATCGCCTCGGCGCCCGGCGAGGACTTCTCGCTGCGTGCGGTCTGCGACGCCGTGGGCGTCAAGATGCCCACCCTGTATCACTTCTTCGGGTCCAAGCAGGGGCTCATCGAGGCCGTGATCGAGCGGGGCTTCGACCTGTATCTCGGGGAGAAATCCGCCATGGAGTCGTCGGGCGATCCGATTCAGGACATCCGTGCGGGTTGGGATGCGCACGTGGCTTTCGGGCTGGCCAACCCGGGTTTCTACACGCTGATGTACGGGAAGGTCCGCCCCGGCTACTCGCCCGCCGCGCAGGGGAGGGCGACCGCGATCCTCGGAGCGCTCACTGAGCGGGCGGCACGACAGGGCAGGCTGGCGGTGCCCGCCGAGCAGGCGGCGGCGCACGTGCTGGCGACCAACATCGGCGTCACCCTGCGCCAGATCATCCAGGCGACCCCCGATCCGGCGCTCTCGGACGCCGTGCGGGAGGCCACACTCGCCGCGATCACCGGCGCGGGCGTGCGGACCGACAGTCCGCTCGCCGCCGCGATCGAGATCGCGGCGGCGAACCCCGAGGTTCTGGGCGGGACCGAGACGCGTCTGCTCATCGAATGGCTCGGGATGCTGGACGCGTCGGCCGGCAGGTGAGGCCCGGGCGGATCTCCCGGACCCCGGTGCGGGCGCGTCTCAGCCGAGGGGTTCGACGTCGTCGGACACGAAGTCGGTGCGGTTGCCCCAGCGCAGCAGTCGCCAGCCGTCGTCGGTGAGTTCCAGGTCCACCGAGTCGGTGTTGCGGAGGTGATTGCGCAGGGCGAACTCGGCGTCGACGCCGGCCAGATGCGCGGCGATCAGGCGGATGGCGGCACCGTGCGAGACCAGGTAGACGTCGCGTGCGGCGTCCCCGCGCAGGTTCTCCGCGGCGAGACGGTCGATCACCGGCAGGTACCGCCGGTGCAGCATCTCCAGGGATTCGCCGCCGGGCAGCCGGGTGTCGAGGTCGCCGCGGTGCCAGGCGTGGACCACCTGGCGGAAGGTCTCGTGCGCCTCGCGATCGCTGCGGTCTTCGAGGTCGCCGGCCTGGACCTCGTGGACGTCGTCGATCGCGGCGGTGTCGATCCCCCACGCGGAGGCGATGAGCTCGGCGGTCTGTCGTGCCCGGCGCGCCTGTGAGCTGAGCAGCACGGCGGGGGCGGTCAGCGGATTGGTCAATCCGAACCGGATCCCCTGGCGGGCGCCGAAATCGGTGAGGTTCGCACCGGGCAGCGCGGTGTCGAGCCGCTGCAAGACGTTGGAGGTGGTCTCGCCGTGGCGGACCAGATGAAGCCGCGCCATGTCAGTCGCCGCCTTCGCGCAGCGCCGCGAACCAGGTGACGCTCTCCGAGTGGTCGGGCGGCGGCGTGGCGCCGCCGTTGCGGTCCGCGGGCCAGGAGCCGAGGAACACCACGCGCTCGACGCTCCGGTGCAGCGCGCGGAGTGCCTCGCCCACCGCGGCGTCGTCGATGTGCCCGGCCGCATCGAGGTAGAAGCGGTACTGGCCGGCCGCGCCGGCTCCGCGCGGGCGGGACTCGATGCGCGTGAGATCGACTCCGCGAGAAGAGAACTCGGTCATCGCCGCGACCAGGCTGCCGGGTGCGTTCGGCAGATCGAGAATCACCGAGGTGCGGTCCGCGCCGGTGCGCGCCGGCGGGGTGCCGGGACGTCCGAGGAGAAGGAAACGCGTCACCGCGTCGTCGGCATCGGCGACGTGCTCGGCGAGCGGGGTCAGGTCGTGCAGGTCCGCCGCGATCGGCGTGGTGACGGCCGCATCCGCCCGGCCCTCGGCCACGTCGAGGGCCGCACCGGAATTCGATGAGGCGAGGACGAACTCCGCATTCGGGAACGCCGCGGCGACGCTCTCGCGCACCTGTGCCGAGGCGACCGGATAGGCGGCGATGGTCCGGACGTCGCCGGCCGGGATGTCCCCGCGGGCGGCGATCGTGAAGGCGATGTCGAGGGCGACCTCGGCGTACGCCTGGACCCGGTGCTCGTCGCCCTTCGGGACCAGCGCATCCATCGTCGCGGGGACCGAGCCCTCCAGGGAACTGTCGATCGGCACGCAGGCGTAGTCCGCGGCGCCGTCTCGCACCATCGCGACGGCGGCGGTGGGGGAGCCCGCGGCGACCGTCTGGGCGGCGCCGTCGACCGCGACCGCGCCTCGGTCGAGCAGGCATTTCAGCGCCATCTCGGTGAAGGTTCCGGCGGGGCCGAAGTAAGCGAAGGTGGGCACGAGCCCAGGGTAGTCGGTCCCTGATCGGCGGATGGTTGTTGACGGCCCGCCAGGCGCGCGTCTAAGTTAGGTGACCATAAGTAAGGCTCACCTAAATCAGACCGGGGAGGTCGACCAATGCAGGGAACCGACGCCGCCGCGATGGCGGTTCCGTGCGACGCCGAGCGGATCCAGACCGCGTGCCGGCGCGCCCACGAGGGCACGCTGTCGGTCGACGGCTGCGCGCCCGCGGCCGTCGCGATGGTGCATCTCTTCGAGTCCGAGGCCTTCATGGTGGTGCCCGACGATGCCCCGGCCCGCGCGCTCGCCGGACCCGCCCTCGACGGGGTGCCGGCCATGCTCGAACTCGCCGACTGCGCGCCGATCAGCCTCCGCGAGCGCGTGCGATCGCTGATCTGGCTGTCCGGCCGGGTGCACTCGGTGCCCACCGAACTCGAGCGCGAACTGGCGATCGAGATCGCCGGCGACCATCCCGATTCCCGGCTGCTCGACGTCGGACACGGGCACTGCCTGCTCCGGCTGCATCTCGACAACGCGGTGATCGCCACCGCGGCGGGGGCGTCGTCGGTGGATGCCGCGGCCCTCTCCGGCGCGCAGCCGGATCCGTTCTGGGAGTACGAGGGCCAGTGGCTCTCGCACCTCGACGCCGACCACCAGGATCTGGTGTACCGCCTGGCGAGCCGCTTCCCGAAGCACTTGCAGCGCGGTCGTGTCCGGCCGCTCGGCCTGGACCGGTTCGGTATCACCTTCCGCATCGAGACCCCCACCGACGACGCCGACGTGCGCTTGCCGTTCGTGCGGCCGTGCGCCGAAGTGGGCGACCTCTCCGCCGCCCTCCACGAGCTGGTGGTCGAGGCGTGACCAGCACTCTCGGCAACCGGTTCGCGGCGAGCAACGCCCTCGGCTACGACGCCCGGATCGTCAATCTCGTCCCCGGCTATGTGGAACTCCACGAGATCAGTGCGGCGGTCCTCGCCGCGCGCCTGCCCGAACGCGCCCGGGTGCTGGTGGTCGGCGCGGGCACCGGCACCGAGACGCTGGCGCTCGCGCAGGCCAACCCCGGCTGGGAGCTGATCGGCGTCGACCCGTCACCCGACATGCTCGCCGTGGCCCGGCGCCGCGCCGCGACGGCGGGCCTGAGCGGGGTGCGCTTCCACGAGGGCTACGTCGACGACCTGCCGTCCGGCGAACCGTTCGATGCGGCGGTGAGCCTGCTCGTGATGCACTTCGTCGCCGGGCACGACGCCAAGCGTGACTATCTCGCCGCCATCGCCGGGCGGCTGCGTCCGGGTGCGTCGCTGCTGCTCTGCGACCTGATGGAGCATGACGAGGACGACCTCGACGTGATCGCCGAATACGCCGCCGCCCGCGGGGTGGCGCCGGAGGGGCTGGCCGCGATGCGGGAGCGGTTGCAGACCGACTTCCATCCGCTGGCGGAACCGGAGTTGCGGACGCTCGGTGCGGCGGCCGGCTTCGCGGCGCCGCGGCCGTTCTTCCGGGGCGTCAGTTTCGTGGCGAACGAGCTGCGCCGGTCCTGACCGGCTCGCCGCCCGATTCGGCCGAATGGGTGACGCGCGGTTCGGCGGCCACGTCTTAGGATCACCTCATGCCGTCCGACGAACGAAGATCGGCGCCGTCGTCGGACCCCGACCTGCCGCACGACCACGGTGTCAACGATGTGCGCCTGATCCGCATTCCCGCGCGTACCGCACCGGAGGCCGACGGGGCGACGCGTGTCATGGCGGTATCGACGCCCACCGCCGCGGGCGACGAGGCCGAGCCGCCGGATCCGCGCGGCGCAGACCGCCCGGATCCGCGGGAGAACCGCGGCCCCGGCCCGGCGATTCCGACGCCTCCCCGCGAGCCGTCGGTGAACAATCGGCCCACTCCGCCGCCGTCGCAGAACCGGCTTACCCCGCCGCCCGCGCCACAGCGGCCGATCCCGCCCCTGGGCGCCCGGCCGCCGCAGACCGCCTCGGCGGAACCCCGGTCGTCGGCCCGGCCCACTCCACCGTCGGCTCGTCCGGTTACGCCGCCTCCGGCACGTTCGGTCGCACCGCTTCCGCCGCGTCCGGTGCGACGGCCTCCGGTGCCCGCCGCACGTCCGGCCGTGGAACGCCCGCCGACCCGGGTGGCGACCCCGGCAGCGGCGCTCGCTGTGCCCGCACTCCCGGACCCGGTCGCCGCGCCGCCGGTTCCCGTCGCTCCGCCGCCGATTCCGGTCGCGATGCCGTATTCGCTAGCCGATCCGTGGGGGCAGGGGCGGGCGATCGAGACGGCGCTGAAACGTCCGTGGCAGACGACCTTCCTCGCCTGGTGGTGCATCATCGGCGCCGTCGTCGGGGTCCTGACGAGCGTCGCACTTCTCGTGCTGACGATCACCGGTGCGTCGTACTGGTACGACTACGCCTACTACGACTCGTGGCTGGCCGGCTGGGGCACGGTCGTGATGGTGCTCGACATCATCGCCCTGGTGACCACCGGACTTCAGCTGTGGGCGGGTCTCCTGCTGCTGCGTGGCTCGCGCGGGGCGTACATCTACTTCACGGTGATCACGATCATCAACCTGGTCACGGTGGGTATCGCGCTGGTGCTCTTGGTCGTGCTCCTCGTGCTGTCCGGTCTCGTCTTGTTCACGGCGGCCGACGGTACGGGCGGTGGCGGTGGCGTGGGACCGAGCGTGGTCCTCGTCGTGGTCTTCCTGGCGCTCGTCCTCGTGGTGCCGATCTTCTTCTCGTATCTGTTGTGGAACCGGAGGACGCGGGAGTATTTCAGTCCGCAGAGCGTGCGGATCCGCGAGCAGTACCGGGACGGGCGCTGACCGGCCGGCGGCGCCCGCCTCTACGCTGACACGAGTGAGCTTCTGGGAGCGGGTGCGTGCGGCCCCCGAACCGGCGGTGCCGGTCGAGACCGATCCGCGTGCACGCCGGGCGCTGATCATCGAGCTGGTGATCGTCGGGACGCTCACCTTCGGCTTCTCCGCGCTGTCCGCTCTCCTCGACCTGCTCGACACTCAGCTGCGCGGCGGGATCGGCGGTACCACCGTCGCGCTGAATCCGAGCGCGTCGACCGTCGGCGTGATCGACTTCCTGGAGCAGCTGATGCGCGCCGGGCGGCTGCTGGCGATCGGCGCGCTCGGCGTCTACCTGCTGTGGCGCGGCGGGATCGCGCTCGGCAAGGTGGGACTGACCCGGCCGGCCCGGCGCGACGTGCCGCCCGGCCTGGCCCTGGCCGCGCTGATCGGGCTGCCCGGACTGGGACTGGTCGCCGTGGCCCGGGCGCTCGGGATCAACGCGCAGCTGGTTGCGAGTTCGACGGACGGACCCTGGTGGCAGTACCTCACGCTGGTGCTGGTCGCGATCGGGAACGCGTGGGCCGAGGAGGTGATCGTGGTCGCCTATTTCCTGGTGCGGCTGCGCCAGCTCGGCCTCGGCCCGAACGGATCGCTGGCGTGCAGCGCGATCCTGCGCGGCGGCTATCACCTGTACCAGGGCTTCGGCGCGGGTCTGGGCAACGTGGTGATGGGCCTGGTCTTCGGCCGCTGGTATCAGGCCACCGCGCGGGTGTGGCCGCTGGTGATCGCCCACGCGGTGATCGACGTGGTCGCCTTCGTCGGCTACGCCCTGCTCGCCCCGCACCTCGGCTGGCTCACCGGCTGAGCACGACCGTACCGTGACGTAGATTCCGCGGCCGGTGATCCGACCGGGTACCGACCTGGACGGATGCCGACTCCGGCGAACCGGGCCCGGGAACTACGTCACAGTACGGTCAGCTCGAACCGGGCTTGCCTTTGAAACGGTCTCGCTCCCCGGCCGACGGGTGGTCCCTGGGCGGAGTCGTGGGGCTCACGCGGCGTGGGCGTGACCTGCTCAGTTGCGTGGGGGCTCAACCGGCTCTCAAGCGGTGTGCGGGCCCGATCGGTGGTTCCCGATCGGAGTCGATGGGCTCGGGTGGCGTGACCTCGACCTGCTCAGGTGCGTGCGGGTTCAATCGGCTCTCAAAGCGTGTGCGGGACCGACCCAGTGGTTCCCGCGCGGAGGTGAAAGGTTTCAGGTCGGGGCGCGGCCGGTCCGGCGACGGCGTGAGCCTTAGGTGAGAGGCTCGATGTGGCGGCTCCGCCTCGGGAGGCAGTGCTGGAGTGAGGTGTCGCGGATCTTGCCGGGGTCGAAATCTGTCGCGGATATGTCGACGGATCCGACAGGATGCGCGACGTCTGTCCGCTGGCGGCAAGATCCGCGACAGGTCGAGATCGGGTAGGCGGGCCGGTCGGGTCTGGGGCGTGCCTTCGGAACGGTCTCGCCTTACGGCCCGACCGCTGGACTCTGCGCGATGTGGGCTCGACCAGCCCGGCAGGCGGCGGGCCCGACCAGGCAGTCGGGCCCGCCGCGCCGCGGCGGAATCGCTACAGCTTGGCCGCGGCGGCCGCCAGCTTCGGGGTGATCTCGTCCAGCGAGAACTTCAGCGACACCGGGGTGCCGGCGGCGAGACCCTTGTTGGCGGGGTCGTCCTCGGGGATCTCCACGGCGCGGCCGTCACGCACGACGGCCAGCGAGTTCAGGCGGGCGTCGTTCTGCAGATCGCTGAACGGCAGGCTGATGGTGGAGAACAGGGCGACGTCGGCGTTGAGGTCGCCCACTCGCTCCACCGGGACGCTGGCGAAGAAGCCGGAGCTCGCCAGCTTGGTGACCGGCGGGTTCTGGACCAGACCGAGACCGGCGAAGATGTCGAAGCGGGCGTCGCCGGCGAGGTAGGCGCCGTACGCGGTGCCGTACTTCACCGCGTTCACGAAGGTCTTGCCGTTCAGCGCGGGGTTGGCGGCCTTCAGACGGTTCGAGGTGGCCTCGGTGTCCGCGATCAGCTTGTCGGCGGCATCCGACTTCCCGAGCGCCTTGCCGATCAGCGCGGTCTGGGTCTTCCAGTTCACCGCAAAGTCGGCGCTGCCCTTCGGGGCGGTGACGACCGGCGCGATCTTGGCCAGCCGGTCGGTGACCTTGGGGTCGTCCTTGGCCCGCACGTTGAGGATCAGATCGGGCTTGAGCTCCTCGATCTGCTGGTAGTTGAAGGCGCCCTGGCTCTGCGCCGACAGCAGCGTCGGGGTCACGTCGCCGAACTTGGCGGCGTCCCACGAGCCGACGCCCTTGGTCTCCGGGCCGAAGGCCATCCAGTCGTAGAGTGCGACGGGCTTCACCCCGAGTTCGAGGGCGATGCCGCCGTCGGACCAGCCGAGGGCCACCACGCGGGGATTGTCCGGGAGGGAGAACCCCGGATTGGCCGACGGGTCGTTGTAGACGTCCTTCGAGCCGTCGTCGTCGGTCTTGACGCAGGCGGTGAGTGCGAGGAGGAGTGCTGCCAGGAGGCCGAGGAGCGCTCCGAGACGCCGTTTCGACATGGTGGGTCCTTTCCTTGGGGGATTCAGTTGTCTTGGGTGGCAAGAAGATTCGCGGTGTCACCGGGCAGTGAACGGAAGTCGACGGGGCTCTCGGCGAGCGGCACGACCATCGGCGTGCCGGTCTCCGGATCGGGCAGCACTTGCGAGCGGACACCGAAGACGCGCTCGACGAGCGCGGCGTCGAGGATGTCGGCGGGCGCCCCGCTGGCGATGATCGCGCCGCTGCGCATCGCGATCAGGTGGGTGCCGAAGCGAGCCGCCTGGTTGAGGTCGTGCAGGACCGCGACCAGTGTCTTACCGGCCGCGTTGAGCTCCGCGCAGAGTTGCAGCACTTCCAGCTGGTGGGCCAGATCGAGGTAGGTCGTCGGCTCGTCGAGCAGCAGGATCGGGGTCTCCTGGGCGAGCGCCATCGCGATCCAGACGCGTTGCCGCTGACCGCCGGACAGCGCCTCGACGGTGCGGGTCGACAGCTCGGTCAGCCGGGTCGCGGCGAGCGCCTGGTCGACGGCGCGCTGGTCGTCGTCGGTCCACTGCTGGAACATCGACTGGTAGGGGAAGCGGCCGCGTGACACCAGGTCGATCACCGTGATGCCCTCGGGTGCGAGGGACTGCTGCGGCAGCAGACCGATCTCCCGGGCGAAGGCCTTGCCTTTGAACGAGCCCACCGGGCGCCCGTCGAGCAGCACTTCGCCGGCGGCCGGTTTGAGCAGCCGGGAGAGCGAACGGAGCAGCGTCGACTTGCCGCACGCGTTGGGTCCGACGATCACCGTGAACGAGCCGTCCGGGATCACCGCGTCGAGGTTCTCGATGATGACGCGGTCGCCGTAGCCGACGCGCAGCCCGGAGACGGTGAGCCGGGCCGGGGTCGACGGGTTCGCGGACGGGCTCGCGGGTGGCTGGGCGGGCGGATTCACAGTCGGGCCTTTCGTGCCTGGGCCATGAGGAGGAACAGCAGGTAGACGCCGCCGAGCGCGGTGGTCACCACACCCACCGGCAACTGAGTGGTGGGGGCCAGCACGGTGCGGGCGATGGCATCGCTGGACACCAGCAGGGTGGCCCCGACGGCCGCCGAGGTGACCAGCGGGATACCGGCGCTCGGGGTGAGCCGCGCGGCCAGCTGCGGGGCGACCAGGGCGACGAAGGCGATGGGGCCGGCGACCGAGGTGGTCGCCGCGGCGAAGCCGACACCCACGACCAGCAGCAGTAGTTCGGTGCGTCCGGTGTCGACGCCCTTGCTCTGTGCCGAGTCGGCGCCGAGCTCGAACATCCGCATCCGGGGCGTCACGACGGCGAGCACGGGAAGCAGGATCGCCAGGACGACGAACACCGGAACGGTCTCGCTCATGGTCAGATCGCGCAGGTTGCCCATGCCCCAGGCCGCCGCCGACCCGGCGTTCTGTACGTCGGCGGTGGCGACCAGGTAGCCGTTGAACGAGACCAGCATCGCCGAGATGCCGATGCCGACGACGATGAACCGGTAGTTCCCGGTGCCGCCGCGCATGCCGAGGAAGTAGACGGCGACGCCGGTGGCCAGACACCCGATCAGCGCGCCGACCGTGGTCCCGGCGCTGCCCAGCCCGAAGACCAGCATGGCCACCAGCGCGCCGGTGTAGGCGCCGGTGGTGAAGCCGATGATGTCGGGGCTGCCGAGGGGATTGCGGGTGACGGTCTGGAAGATCGCACCGGACAGTGCGAGGGAGATGCCGCCGAGCACCGCGACGATCACCGCGGGCGCGGCGGCGACCACGCGATCGGCCGCCGATCCGCTCTGCAGGCCCGCGAGCACGCGGAAGATCTCGCCGAGGCCGAGGTTCGGCGACGACGTGGTCGAGATCCCCAGCGACCAGAGCGCGATCAGTGCGGTCGCGACCACCAGCACGACGGTCACCGCGGTGGCGAGCAGATCGATCTTGAGGCTGACCGGGCCGAGCCGGAGGAACCGGATGCGGCGCGGCCAGGGCGCCGGGGGCGGGGCGGTGGTCTCGACTTCGCTCGACCGGCGTGGGGAGCTCGACCGGCTTCGGGAGGTCGTCACAGGCTCGGCCCCTGATCCTTGCGGGCGAGCCAGATCAGGACGGGCGCACCGAGGAACGCGGTCACCATGCCGACCGGAAGCTCGCTCGGGGTGGCGACCCGGGCGATGAGATCCGAGGCGACCATGATGATCGGGCCGCCGATCATCGACACCGGCACCACCCAGCGGTTGTCCGGGCCGAGCAGCATGCGCACGGCGTGCGGCACCATCAGCCCGACGAAGGTGATCGGCCCGACGGCGGCGGTCGCCGCGCCGCAGAGCAGGGTGACGGCCACGAAGCCGATCGCGCGGACGGCGGTGACCGGGACACCGAGGGCACTGGCACGATCGTCGCCCAGCGCCAGCGCGTTGAGATAGCCGACGAGGGCCACCGAGACGACGAGACCGGCGAGCACCGGGATCCAGGCGATCGTCAGCTGATCCCAGCCGCGGCCGTCGAGCGTGCCGATCAGCAGGCCCCGGATGGCGTCGAACGTGCTCGGATGGATCATCGTCAGCGCGAAGGCGAGTCCGCTCAGCATGGCGGCGAGTGCGACGCCGGTGAGCACCAGCTTGGCCGGACTGGCGCCTCCGGGTCCGCGGGAGCCCACGAAGTAGACCAGGCCCGACGCGGCGAACGCGCCGAGCAGCGCCCACCACGTGTAGCTCGCACCCGCCGCGCCGAAGGCGACCGAGCCGACCACCATGGCGAAGTAGGCGCCGGCGTTGACGCCGAGGATGCCGGGGTCGGCGAGCGGGTTGCGGGTCAGTCCCTGCATCACGGCACCGGCCACGCCGAGGGCGGCGCCGACGACCGCGCAGAGCAGGGTGCGTGGCACGCGGTCGTCGCGGATGATGATGACGTCGGTCGGATCACCGTGTCCCCACAGCGCGTTCCAGGCCTGACCCGCGGTGATGTCGCCGCTGCCGACGAAGAGCCCGACCAGCAGCAGGAGTACGAGGAGGGCGAGCAGGCCGCCGATCACGGTGGCGCGGGTCAGCGCCCCGCGGCGCGGCGCCCGATCCGGTGGGGCGGGCGCCGGGGCAGGAGCGACTGCTTGGGTCACGTCGTCCCTTCTGTGTCGAGGGACCCGCGGCCCCACTATTTCAGTGAGCCTAGCCTTACTCGGGGTGGGGAGGGAATGGTTCGGCGGTGTGTCCGCGGCCCGGGGATTAGGGTCGGCGGCATGGAGGAAGTGCGGCTCAGCGAACACGTCGTGGTACTTCGAGGCAGCGGCGGTGGCGCGTACCCGCACGGCAATCCGCTCCGGGTCACCGGCGGCCAGACGACGGTCCAGCTCGATTCGTCACTGGACTGCACCCGGTGGCCGGCCGATCTGCTGCTCCTCAGCCACTACCACGAGGATCACGTGGTCGGCCTGGGCGAGACCGATGTCCCGGTCGCGGTCCACCACCGGGACCTGCCCGCCGTGGCCGACTGGGACACCTTCCGCCGCTACATGAACGTGCCCGACGGTCTTGTCGGCGACGAGCTGCGACGGGAATTCCGCTGGTCCCCGCTCACCCGGGCCACCGCGTTCGACGACGACGAGGTGATCGACGTCGGCGGCGGCGTGACCATTCGCGTGGTGCCGCTGCCGGGTCACACCGGCGGCCACTGCGGGTTCTTCATCGAACCGGACGGGGTGTTCTTCCTCGCCGACGTCGATCTGATGTCGTTCGGGCCGGTCTACGCCGACCTCGATTCGCGGTTGCCCGAGGTGCGGGCGTCGCTGGCCAGATGTGCCGAGATCGACGCGGCCGTCTACGCGACCTTCCACCACAAGGGCCCGTACCTCGATCGGGCGGACTACCTGCGGGATCTGGCCGCGCACACCGCGGCGCTCGGCGCCCGCGAGGACCGTATCCGGGCACTGCTCGACGAGGGTCACACGACGGCCGGGGAGATGCTGGGCCGCGGCGTCGTGTACCGGGTCGGGGGCCGTCGTCCCTGGTACGCCGACGCGGTCGAGGAGGCCACGATCGAGCGGCACCTCGCCGAGATGAGCTGAGCCGGGGCGTCCGGTTCGCGCGGTTGGTAGGTTGAAGCCCGATTCGCCGGGATGTTCGGTCGCGCCGTCCCGGCAGTGAGGAGCCGTACCGTGTCGTTTCCCGCTGGACCGGGGTGGTCGTACGGCCCGCCGGGACCGATGCCGCGCGGACCGATCCCACCGGTACCGCCGTCGCCGGGCCCGCTGCGGCGGCTCGATGTGGCCGGCTCGCCCAAGCTTCAGCTGGTGCTCGGAATCGTGACGGCCGCGCTGGGCGTGCTGCTGATCCTGCTGCCGCTGGGCAGCTGGTTCGACGGTGAGCTGATCTCCAAAGACACCGACGACCGCGGCACCGTCTCGATCTCGGTCAGTGGCTGGGGCTCGGCCACCGCCGAGATCACCGGCACCTCCGACAGCCGGGAGCGGTTGCGGGAAGACCAGGCCGAAATCCGGTCGGCGCTCGAGAGCTGGTCGGGCGCGGCCCCCGGCGTCACGCTGCTGGTGCTGGGGCTGGTGGTCGTCGCGGCGGGCGGACTGATCGCGTGGGGCCTGCGGCCGGCGATCGCCACGCTGATCGGCGGGGCCGCCGGTGTGAGTGTGCTGATCGCGACCGCGGTGTTCATGTCCGACCCGGCCGGGGCGGTCGCCGTACAGCCGTTTCCCGGCACCGCCGTGGTGGATCGGGGTGACGCATCGACGTACGCGGACTACGTCACGCCGACGAAGGCCGTCGGGGAGGCCGACGACGTGCTCAGGCGCAACATGTACGTCGATCAGAGCGCTGGCTGGGCGCTGATCCTCGCGCTGATCGTGTCGCTGGCGCTGCTCGCGGTGGCCGGATACGCGCTGTACAACGGGGTCTTCGCCCGTCCGCGCGCGCAGGCTCCGGTACCGCCCGTCCCCGGCGGATTCGGCGGATACGGGCCGGGCGTGACGATGCCGGGTGCGCCGCTGCCCGGAACGACGATGCCGGGCGCGCCCCGCCCGTGGGCGCCCCCGCCGACGGGGCAGTACCCGCCGACCGGGCAGTACCCGCCGACGGGGCGGTATCCGTCGCCGCGCTCGCCGGGCGGCGTGACCCCGCCGCCGGGCTGGGGTCCGATGCCCCCGGGCCGGGGCTGACCAGGTGCCGCGGGGCCGCGCTGATCCGGCCCGGTTCCGGAGGAACAGCGAGACGAGTTCGATGCTCGCGGAATGGTGCGCGGAGGAGTAAACCGGGCATATGCGGAGATACGTGGCGGTGCTGGCGGCCGGAGCGAGTGCGACGGTGCTGTTGGCCGGCTGCGGTGACGACGATGGGCGATCGAGCCAGGCCAGCGGTTCGCCGGTGGCTCCGGTGTCCACCGCGACCACGACCCGCACCGTCACGAGCGTCGAGACCCTGACGTCGACGGTGGGGGAGCCGGTGCCGACCGGCGCGCTGCCGCAATCCCGGGCGGCCTCCGGCGATGCCCGGCTCTCGGTGACCGATGTCCGGGTGGGACGTCATGACGGTTTCGATCGCGTGGTCTTCGAACTCGGTGGTCGTGGCACGCCGGGGTGGCGGGCGTCGTTCACCGACGACCCGCGCCGGCCCGGAAGCGGCGACCCCGTCGAGGTGCCCGGAAAGACCGTGATCGCGCTGACGATCCTCGGTCTGGGCTACCCGGCCGACACCGGTGTTCCCGCGTACGCCGGGCCGAATCCGGTCACCGGCACCGGCGGAATCACCCGCGTCACGTTGACCGGGGTCTTCGAGGGGCAGGCCGACGCGTTCATCGGGGTGGCCGCGGACCGCCCGGGGGTGCGGATCACCACGCTGAGCGGCCCCGCGCGGCTCGTCGTCGACATCGCTCGCTGAGATCCGGCCGCACCGCCGGCCGGTGCGGCAGGAGCGGTCAGGCCGCGTCGCCGGGCGGCGTCACCCCGCCAGCGGGATGGAACCCGCTGCCCCCGAACGTCGGCTGAGTGGGCCGGCGTGATCTGTCGCGGACCTTGTCGGGCCGAAATCGGTAGCGACTTGGACGGTGGATCCGGCAAGATCCGCGACGTCTGCTGACCGGCGACAGTATCCGCGACATTTCGCGGCCGGGCGGGTCGCCTTCGCTCGGGGACCGGCTGAAAGGGTCGTTTCGACACGGACGGCCCTAGCGGGCCGCCCGGCTCAACGGGCTGCGGGGGGCGGCCGGCCCGGCTCAACGGGCTGTGGAGGCGGGCCCCCGGCTCAAGGGGCTGTGGAGGCGGGCCGGTCCGGCTCAGCGGGCGGTGGGGGCTGGTTGCCGGGCTCAACGGGCTGCGGAGGCGGGCCGCCCTGCTTAGCGGGTGTTGGGGGGCTGGTTGCCGGGTTCAACGGGCTGCGGGGGCGGCCGCCCGGCTCAGCGGGTGGTGGGGGCTGGTTGCCGGGCTCAACGGGTGGGGGCTGGTTGTCGCGCTCAGCCTGGTGGTGGGGCTGGGTCGCGGGGTGGTGGGGCCGGCCGGTTCGCCGGGATCACCGGGTTGGGGGCGCGTGGACGACACCCTCGGCACAAGCGGCGGCCACCTCGTCGTCCGAGAGGCCTGCGGCGGACAGGATGGAGCGGGTGTGCTGACCGAGGGCGGGCACGTCGCGCATCGGGGCTTCGTGGTCGGCGAAGGTGGCCGGCGGGAGGAGCGCGTCCACCTCGGCGTTCTCCGTGCGGATCCGGCGCCAGCGGTCGCGCGCAGTCAGCTGCGGGTGGCCGGCGGCCGCTCCGACGTCGCGGATCTCGGCGGCGGGGACACCGGCCCGCGCGAGGCGCGCGGAGAGGTCGTCGGCGGTGAATCGCACGGTCAGCCCGGCGACCACCTCGTCGCATTCGGCACGATGCGCGACGCGGTCGACGTTGGTGGCGAAGCGGGGGTCGTCGACCAGGTCGGGCCGCGAGAACACCTCGGTCATCAGGGCGCGCCAGCCGTTGTCGCTCTGGATACCGATCAGGATCTCGCCGTCGGAGGTCGGATACGAGTCGTACGGTGCGATCGACACGTGGCCGACGCCTGTCCGCGGCGGCTGCCGGCCGGTGTAGAGCTGCGAATACATCGGGTAGCCCATCCACTCGAAGGTGGACTCGAACATCGAGACCTCGATCTCGGCGCCCTCCCCGGTGCGCTCGCGCCGCAGCAGGGCGGCGAGCACCGCCTGTGCGCAGTACATGCCGGACGCGATGTCGGAGGTCGGGATACCGGTCTTCACCGCGTGGTCGGCGGTGCCGGTGATGGAGATCAGCCCGGCCTCGGCCTGGACCAGCATGTCGTACGCCTTGCGCCGTTCGTAGGGTCCGCCGCTGCCGTAGCCCGACAGATTCACGACGATCAGCCCGGGGTGCGCATCGCGGAGCCGGGCCGCACCCAGTCCCAGACGGCCGGCCGCGCCGGGCGCCAGATTCTGGACGAAGACGTCGGCGTCGTCGATCAGCCGCCGGACGATCGCTCGCCCGCGGTCCGATTTGAGGTCGACGGCCAGCGACTCCTTGCCGCGGTTGAGCCACACGAAGTGCGCGGCCGTGCCCTCGACGAAGTGGTCATAGCCGCGGGCCAGGTCGCCGCCGTCGGTCCGCTCCACCTTGATCACCCGTGCGCCGAGGTCGGCGAGCTGCCGTGTCGCCAGGGGTGCGGCCACCGCCTGTTCGACCGAGACGACCGTGTAACCGGAGAGCGGGAAGCTCATCAGCTGGTGGCGGGCTCGCCGGCCTTCTCGGCGCGCAGTTCGTGGCCCTTCGAGGTGAGGCAGCGCCCGGAATTGAGGTCCCACTCCCAGCCGTGCAGGTTGCAGGTGAGCTTGCCCGCCTCGACCACACCGAACTTGCCGAGGTCGGCCTTGAGGTGCGGACAGCGGCGCTGGATCACCCAGCCGTCGAGTTCGACGGACGCGTCGTCGTCGTGCGCCTCGGAGAACCAGCCGTCCGCGTACGCGATCCGCTCGTCGGTGAGGCACTTGAAGAAGGTGTAGAGGTACTCGTTGTAACCGCCGATCCGCCAGGTGGTGAAGCGGGTCGAGAGGAAGATGGTGTTGACCCAGTCCGGTTCGTTGTCGCGCAGGACGGTGCGGACCAGTTCGGGCGCGATCCGGAAGCCGTAGCGGTACTTGCCGTCGCCGTCCTGCTTCATCCGGACCTCCCGGTTCGGGAAATCGAGGACGAACGTCTCGTCGCCCACCACGAGCCCGACCGGGTAGCCGATGCCGTCGCAGATCAGGTCCGACTGCGCCATGATCGGCTCGAACAGCTCCTTGAGCTGCGGCAGCAGCGGATCGCCGGCGGCCGGGGCCCAGGTGGCCTTCTCCGCCGCGATGATCGGCGCGAACTTCTCCTTCATGCGGTCCAGATACGGCTTCTTGTTCTCGCCGAAGACCTGCTCCGGCGGGTAAGGGTGCTCGATCTCGTCGAGCGCGGACCCGGTGAACGTCGCCGTCGACCCGGACACCATCATCAGGCCGCGGTGCCGCTCACCGTCGTCGGTGCCGTGCGTCGTCATCTGCTCCAGGAATTCGGCCTGGTCCGGGAAGATCGACGCCTGGTCGGCCTCGCTGCCGGTGTTGAAGTCGTTGACGCCGTACAGGTCGTCGTCCAGGAACATCGGCGGACCCGCCGACGGAACCACCCAGGTGGCGCCGACCTGCTCGATGTAGCTGCGTGCCCGGTCCATGCCGCGCTGGCGCTTCTGCTTGGCGAAGTTGGCCTTCGACTTGCGCGGGATGTCGTAGACCATCGGGTACCAGATGGCGCCGGAGTACTGCAGCAGGTGCACATCGACGTGCCCGAACTCCTCCTTGACCACGTCGAGGTCGACGGGGCGGGCGTCGTTCATGTTGAAGACGACGGTCTCGCCGTCGTCGATCAGGATGCCGGAGTCGCCGATCGGGCCGTCGGCCGGCGCACGCAGGGCGATGATCATGACGTCCAGGTCGCCCTTGGGGCCGGAGACGGTGTGCTTCACCGAATCCTGGGTCTCCACGAACTTGGTGAAGCCGAGGCGTTCGAGGTCGCGCTTCAGGTCCGGCACCGGGTAGTCGGGCAGCAGAACGGTGGCGTTCTTGTTGACGTTCTCGATCAGGTTCTGCTCGTCGTAGTGATCCCGATGCAGGTGAGAAACGTACAGGTAGTCGCAGTCGCCGAGGGCCTTCCAGTCCAGTTCGGTGTTGTCCGGGAAGGGGATCCACGACGCGAAGTACGCGGGGTTGACCCACGGGTCGCAGAGGATCGACCCGGCCGCGGTCTCGATGTGGAAGCCGGCGTGGCCGATGGAGGTGATCTGCACGGGCTGCGACCTTTCGGGGGTAGAACAAGGGCTGTATCCACCAGCCTATCGGGGCCGCCGACGGCAGCGCTTGGGCCTTAAGCAGTGTTGCGAAACTCGATATCCGGCGGACGAGTGATCCTCGACTCGGCGGTGCCGGGCCCGCGGGAGTGTGCGGTTCACGGCGAGTGATGTCGACCGCTGCTACCGTCGGGCCCCGACGAATCAGAATCGTCCCGGTGGGCGACGAAGAAGTGAGGGCGCAATGAACTGGGCAGATACGGCGCTCGACCGATCGATCGTGCTGGGCTACTCGCAGATCGGGTACCGGTTGAGGGCGTCGCGGTGGTCTGATGACGATCCGCAGGCAGGCGCACTGGCCGACCGGACTGTGATCGTGACCGGCGCGACGTCGGGCATCGGCGCGGCGATCGCCGGGAGGGTGGCGGATCTCGGCGGCGAGGTGGTTCTGGTCGGGCGTAACCAGGAGCGCGCCGACCGGGTACGGGCGGGGATCATCGACCGCAACCCGGCCGCGATGGTCCGCATCGAGATCGGCGACGTCTCCGATCTCGGCCAGGTTCGTGATCTGGCCGGCCGGCTCGCGCAGCACCGGGTCGACGCGTTGGTGCACAACGCCGGCGTGCTGCCACCTGAACGCACCGAGTCTGCTGACGGCCACGAATCGTCGCTCGCGACGCATGTCCTGGGGCCGATCCTGCTCACTGATCTGCTCGCGCCGCAGCTCGCCGAGAGCCCGGATGCACGGGTGATCTTCATGTCTTCGGGCGGGATGTACACCGCGGAACTGCCGGTGAACGACATCGAATACCACTCCGGCCAGTACCGGGGCGCGCGCGCATATGCACGCTCAAAACGGATCCAGACCGCGCTGCTGCCGATCGTCGCGCGGCGCTGGGCCCCCGCGGGCGTGTTTGTGGCCGGTCTGCATCCCGGCTGGGTGGACACTCCCGGCGTCAGCGATTCGTTGCCGAGATTCGGGCGGGTGATGGGCCCACTGCTCCGCAGCGCCGAGCAGGGCGCCGATACCGCGGTGTGGCTCTTGGCCACCAGCCCCGTCCCGCCCAGCGGCCAGTTCTGGCATGACCGTCGTTCCCGCCCGCTGCACTACCTGAAACGAACGCAATTCAGCGAGGAGGACCGGATTTCGGTGTGGCGGGACGTCAGAGTCGCCGCGGGGATGGGCAACCGATGATCCGTATGCAGCAGGTCGTGCGGTCCCCGGCCCCGGCCCCGGCGGTGTTCGACTATCTGGCGGACTTCACCAATGCTGTCCGGTGGGACCCCAACACGGTACGCGTCACTCGGCTGGCCGGCGCCGGCGAGGTCGGCACGGTGTACCGCGTGGTCAGCACGTTCGCCGGCCGCAGCACCGAACTCGACTACCGGCTGACCGACCGCGAGCCCCTCGCGCTGATCCGTCTGCGCGGCGAGAAGAAGTCGGTGACCGCCGTCGACACCATCGCGGTGACCGCGGTCGATTCCGGTACCGAGGTTTGCTACACGGTTGAGTTCGACTTTCACGGAGTGCTCGGATTAGCCGAACCACTCCTGCGGCCCGCCGTCCGGAGCCTGCTGCGCGCGGGGGCCGACGGGCTGGGCCGCCAGTTGGCTGAACTCGCCTGAACGACGCTCCGCGTCGCGTGGCGGAAAACCTCTTCGGTTCCGAAAACCATCCACTTCGGCGATGGCTCCGAATGACCGATGTCACTGCACAGAGCGTCGACTATCGAGTCGGTGCTGACGACGAAGGGGATTTCCATGAAGCGTACGGGTAAGACGATGACTGCCAAGGTTGCGGCGGCGGGTTTTGCGCTCGCTGTGGCGGCCACCATGACCGCGTGTTCCAGCAATGACTCCGACAGTGCTGCAATGTCGGAGTCGAGCGCGACCATGACGACCGCGAGCGCCGCCATGACCAGCGGGAGCGTGGACCCGGCCGCCGGACTGGTCGGTAGCGGGTGTGCGGCGTATGCGAAGCAGGTCCCCAGCGGCCCCGGCTCGATCGCGCAGATGGCGAACGAAAAGCTGGCTGTCGCCGTGTCTGGCAATCCGCAGCTGAGCACCCTGGCTGCGGCCGTATCGGGCAAGCTCAACCCCCAGGTGAACCTCGTCGACACGCTCAACGGTGGTGAGTTCACCGTCTTCGCGCCCGTCGATTCCGCGTTCGCCAAGGTCGATCCGGCCACCATCGACTCGCTCAAGACCGATGCCCCGGCGCTCACTTCGCTGCTCACCTATCACGTGGTGCCCGGTCAGGTCGGACCGAAGCAGGTCGCCGGTGAGCACACCACGGTGGAGGGGAGCAAGCTCAAAGTCACCGGAAGCGGTGACGATCTCAAGGTCAACGGAGCCAGCGTGATCTGTGGTGGCGTGAAGACCGAGAACGCGACTGTGTACCTGATCGATCAGGTTCTCATGCCGCCGGCCAGCGACAAGTAGGTCTCCGAACGACGGTGCGCTGTCCGAGAAGGGCAGCGCACCGTCTTCTCTCGTTAGGAAGATGAACCAATGCACAACTCTCGCACCACGGCCGGTCTCCTTCGTGCCGTTCTGATCGTTGTTGCCCTATCGGGCCTCGTCATCGGCGCCACCGGACGCGCCGAAGCCGCCCCGGGCGGTCCCCAGCCGGTTCCGAAGGTTGATCTGAGCCGTTACCTGGGGACCTGGCACCAGCTGGCGGCCATTCCGGCACCGTTCAATCTGGTGTGCGCACGAGATACTCGGGCACATTACTCGCTCGGCGACGGCGGTGACGTCGTCGTTCGCAACGAGTGCACGACGTGGGCAGGAACCCCGAACACGATCATCGGAACGGCGCACGTCGTCGACAAGAAGACGTCTGCGCAGTTGCGCGTCCGGTTCCCCGGGATTCCGAACCAGGGTGGCCCCGACGGCCCACCGAACTATGTGATCGTCGGTCTGGGTTCGGATTACTCTTGGGCGGTCGTCACCGATCCCAGCCGCTTGTCCGGGTTCGTGCTCTCCCGGACTCCCGCGCTGTCGGCGAAGAACTGGCGGGACGTGCGCAAGGCTATCGCCGACGCGGGTCAGTCCGATTGTCTGTATCTGACCTCGCCGACGACTGGCGGTCTCGAAGAGACCGTGCCGCTGTGCACTGAACGGAGCTGAGCGGCCGCGGGGTCACCTTTCGGCGACGGCGCGCATCCGTTCCAGGGTTCGCAGCATGTCCTGGCGGACGCGCCGTCTCCGCAAGCCTCCCAGCAACAGCCAGTACGGCTGGGCCCACCACGAGGACGTGAAGTCGAAGGTCTCCGTGACGTCGACCGAGGCTCCGTCCGGCGACGGCGTCAGCCGGTAACCCCAGCGGGTGACCGGATTGCTCGAGGAACCGACGCCGAAGGTGAACACGCGCTCGGGTTCGCATTCCAGGACGGTGCAGGTGGTCCAGTAGATGGGCCCCACTTCGTTTCGGCGGACGTGTCCGCGGAACCGTGCTCCGGCCACCGGTCCGTCAGCCTCGCCCAGCCATTGTGCTTCAAACGTCTCCGGGGAGAACTCGCCGATGCGGGTCACATCGCTGATCAGACTCCACACCGCATCGGCGGGTGCCGCGATAGTGACGGTGACTTCTTCGTGCTGCTCCATCTTTATGCCTTCCCTAGTTGGTGGCGCAGGCTCTCCCGCAGTGCGGGGCGCCGAAATCGATGGTCTGCGTGCAGGAGTACCCACGGCTGGACGCGCTGGTCGGCGAGAGCGAGTTCGCGAGCGCCCTGCTGCCCCAAAATCAGGCTCGGTCCCAGAGCGGGCACCGGCAACAGGGCCGGCCTGTGCAGCACCCGGCCGAGTGTATTCGCGTACTCGCTGCCGGTGACCGGCTCCGGTGAGCACGCGTTGACCGGTCCGGCGAGCCGGTCGTCGTACAGGGCGCGATGGTAGATGTCGATGAGGTCGTCGAGATCGATCCACGACATCGTCTGCCGTCCGTTTCCGAGTGGCCCGCCGAGCCCTGACGCGAATAGCGGCCGCTGCAGCCGCAGTACGCCGCCCAGCGGGCTCATCACGATGCCGGTCCGGACTTGCACGCAGCGCAGCCCAGCGGCGACCGCGGGAGAAGTCGCGTCCTCCCAATCGCGCACGACGTCGGCGAGAAAATCATCGCCCGCCGGATCGGTTTCGGTGAGCGTCTCGCCGGGCCGCTCATGACCGTAGAAGCCGATCGCCGAGGCGCTGACGAAGATCGACGGCCCCGCCGCATCGCCGGCGGCCACGGCGGCGAGCCGCCGAGTCGGTCCGATGCGGCTATCGCGTATCTGTGCCTTGTGTGCCGGGGTGAAACGCCCGGCTATCGGCGCTCCGGCCAGATGGACGACGGCATCGACCCCGGTCAGCAGGTCTGCGTCGGGGCACTCCGGGTTCCAGGTCCGCTCATCCGGGGCATCGGTGGGCCTCCGGACCAGGCGGATCACGCGGTGTCCACCGGTGGTGAGGAACGCGGTGAACTGCTGACCGACCATTCCCGATGCGCCGGTCACCGCGATCGTCATCGGAGTGAGTCCGGCCGCCTGCGCGTGCCGGTGCCGGGACAGATCGTCGGAAACCTGCCGGTGCCGGAACCGGAACGTCGACCGCAGCGCTGCCGCGGGAACCGCGGTATGCACGCGGTCGGTCATCCGGGTCTGGCCGCCGGGCTGGGCGGCGAACTCGTGCTCGTGCCGCCACGGGCCGGAAAGCATCGTGGGCAGGTCACGGGCGCTGTCGCTGATGCGTTCATCGACGAACCGGTGCGGCGGGTCATATCCATCTGCGCGGTGCTGTGCCCGCCAGCGCAGACCGCCGGGCAGTCCTAGGATGGCCTGCCCATCGGCCAGCGACGGGGATTCGCTGATCGCCGACATCGGCTGCCACGGGGGGAGCAGCCGGCGCAGCGCACCGGGTCTGCTGTGCCAGGCGAACACCTCCTCGCAGGGTGCGTCGACTGTGCTGGTGTGCATGATCCCCACGGCGGAGTGTCCTTTCGTCGGTGTCTGATGGGTATTCGCAGCGGTGCGCCGGCCGGACTGGTTCCGCCAAGGCCGTAGTCAGAGTCTGGCGTAGCGGGCCAGCGCGATGTCGCGCTGTTCGCCGTGATCCACGATCGGCGGTGGATACGACGCCCCCCGTGCGAAGAGGTCCGGTTGCGCCGCGAGCTTCCAGGGCCGGTGTACGGCTTTGCCGTGAATGCCTCGGAGTTCGGGTACCCAGCGGCGAACATAGTCACCCGTCGGATCGAAACGCTCTCCCTGCGTCACCGGGTTGAACACCCGGAAGTACGGGGCGGCATCGGTGCCGCAGCCCGCCGTCCACTGCCATCCGTGCTGGTTGGACGCGAGATCGCCATCGATGAGCCGGGTCATGAAATAGCGCGCGCCGCGCCACCAGGGCAGGTGCAGATCCTTGGTGAGGAAGGACGCGACGATCATGCGGAGCCGGTTGTGCATCCAGCTCTGGGCCGCGAGCTGCCGCATCCCGGCGTCGACGATCGGGTATCCGGTCCGGCCCGCGCACCAGGCGGCGAAGGCTTCGTCCGCGTCAGGTCCAGTGTCGTACTCGATCGCGTCGAACTTGGGGTTGAAGTTCCGCCGGGCCGAATCCGGGCGGTGGTGCAGCACGTCGGCGTAGAAGTCGCGCCACGCGAGTTCGTTGCGCAGGGCCGTCGAGCCCGGGTCGTCGCGGTGACGCAGGTCGTGCAGGAGGGTACGGGGATGAATGCACCCGAACTTCAGATACGGAGACAGACGGGACGTGGCGTCGCGGTCCGGGCGATCGCGGAGTTCGTGATAGTCGGTCAAGCCGCCGTTCCCCGGATCGCCCTCGTCGCGGAAGTCCGCCCACCGTTGGTGTGCCGCGGCCTCGCCCGGCTCGGGGAGGTGGGCGGTGTACGAGTTCTCGCCAAGCTTCGCTGCGACCTCATCGAACGGGACACGGCCGGGCATGTGTGAAGGATCGACCCAATTGAGGGTGCGTGCGCCGGTGACAGCGGGTGAATGCCATCCGTAGTCGAGCCACGCGCGCCGGAACGGGGTGAACACCCGGTACGGTCCACCGGTCTTCGTCAAGAGGCGCCCGGGCGACACCGCGTACGCCGAGCCGGTCCGCACCAGAGGGACCGGCCGCACCAGTGCCGAGAGGGCGTGTTCGGTCCTCTGGTCACGCGCCGCGCCATACGGACCGAAGTCTGCGCTGACATGCACCGACACGGCGTCCAGCCGCGTCGCGAGTTCGGGGATGACGCGGGCCGGGTCGCCGGCCACGACGAGAAGGCGGCCGTCGAGCTCGGCGTCCAGGGCTCGCAGGCAGCCCGCGAGGAAAGCGGCGCGGGCGGCCCCCGATGGCCGGCACAAGTTCTCGTCGAGCACAAAGACGGCCACGGAGTCCGGCGCGTGGGCCCGGGCTTCGGTCAGCATCGGAAGATCCGATAGCCGCAGGTCCCGACGGAACCAGACGATCGACGATGGCTTCATACCACCAGTGTGCGGGACGGACCCATCCGACCGGTGAGCAGATCCGAATGACCGATGTGACTGAAGCAAAGGAACTTTATCCGGGCAGCGCTATCGCGGTGATCGGGGCCGGGGCGGCCGGACTGACTGCGGGTTATCTGCTTTCGCAGCGACACAGGGTGACCGTCTATGAGGCCGACGACCGTCTGGGCGGTCACGCGCACACTCAGGTGGTGAAGGCGCCCGACGGTGGCCGGATCGCGATCGACACTGGGTTCATCGTCCACAATGACCGGACCTATCCCACGTTGCTGAAGCTCTTCGGCCAGCTCGGTATCGCTACCGGGGAGACCGACATGTCGATGTCGGTGCGTTCGCAGGTGACGGGGCTGGAGTATGCAGGGGCACTTGGTGTCGCGGGTCTCTTCCCGACTTGGCGGAACCTCACCCGGGGCCGATTCCTGCTGATGCTCGCCGAAATCAAACGGTTCCACAAACTCGCCCAGTGGGTGCTCGACGACTCGGTCGATGATCGGACTCTCGACGAGTTCGCGACGGACTACCGGCTGTCCCGCTACTTCCAGGAGAACTTCCTGTTCCCGTTGGTGGCAGCGGTGTGGTCCTGCGACGCCGCCACCGCCAAACGCTACCCGGCGCGGTACCTGTTCACGTTCCTCGACCACCACGGGATGCTCTCGGTCTATGGTTCGCCCAGCTGGCGCACCGTGACCGGGGGGTCGGCGACGTATGTGACCGCGGTCGCCACGCACATCGAGGCGCACGGCGGCTCGATCGCGCTCTCCTCGCCGGTCTCCGCGGTGACTTCGACCGGTGCAGGCGTGGATGTCGCGACCCCGCGTGGCACGGAACACTACGACGCGGCGGTGATCGCCACGCATCCGCACCAGGCACTCGCGATGCTTGCGACACCGACGCCCGTACAGCGCGAGGTGCTCGGGCACATCGGCTATGCGCGCAAACCCGCGGTCCTGCACACCGATGAATCGCTGCTTCCCCGCGCTCGTCGTGCCCGCGCGTCGTGGAACTACCAGATTCGAGCGGACGGGTCCGATGTCGCCGTCACCTACGATCTCACGCGACTGATGCGCCTGCCGCACGGTGACGGGTCGGCCGGAATTCCGCGTTACTTGGTGACGATGGGCAGGACGGACCTGGTGGAGCCGGATCTGATCGTGGCCTCGATGAGCTACGAGCATCCGGTCTACGAACGACGATCGGTCGCCGCTCAGCGTCGGCTGCCGGAGATTGGCACCGAGACGATCGCTTTCGCCGGCGCCTACCACGGCTGGGGATTCCACGAAGACGCGGCGGCTTCCGGAGTGAACCGCACTGGGTCTGGTGGAGGCTCTGGTCATTTGATTTCAACCAGGGCCTGGGTGCCCTGCTGGGTAGCGTAGAACCTCCCTTCGAACTCGGTGGGCGGGAGGTCGTCGAGGTAGCCGTGTAG
>NZ_JBPSDN010000018.1:0-79980 GCF_052036135.1 Gordonia marina | reverse complement strand
CGAAGGCGCGGTCACCACTAACTGGAAACGTGCCCTTGAGCAACTCTCACTCGCGTATCCAGACCGTATCAACCATCACCTATAAATCGAATACCTGATCGACTTACACGGAAAAGTTGACAAGCTCGACGGTTGACTCGAAGGATCACACGGTGGCCGCTCTACGTCCGTCCCGACACGAAGTCGGAGACGATCTCGGCCACCGAGTTACACCACCTTATGGGGCACTACTCGACCGGCACCGGCCCCGCCGGGTGGACAAGTCGAAACCCAGCCAGTCCAGCACCAAAGCCAGACGGCAAGACACGGAGTAGCCACACCCGGCCAGGCCGGTACCAGCATCCCTCAACCGACTCACTCGCCGGCCACGATCTATTAGAGACACGGACTCGGCTAGCGCCTCGCCCGGCTCAACGGGCTGTCGTGGGTGCCGCGCCGGCGGGGCGGGCTGTCATGGGTGCCGCGCCGGCGGGGCGGGCTGTCGTGGGTGCCGCGCCGGCGGGGCGGGCTGTCGTGGGTGCCGCGCCGGCGGGGCGGGCTGTCGTGGGTGCCGCGCCGGGGGCGGGCTGTTACAGCGGGCTGTCGCGGGTTCGGCGCCGGAAGGAGTCCCTAGCGCGCGAGGAAGGCCTGCAGCGCCGCGGAGTACATCGGGACGTCGGCGGCGGCCATCAGTTCACGACACGAATGCATCGCCAGTTGCGGGGCGCCGACGTCGACGGTGCGCAGACCCGTGCGGGTGGCGGTGAGCGGGCCGATCGTGGAGCCGCAGGGCAGGTCGGCGCGGTGCACGTACCGCTGCAGCGGCACGCCCGCCCTGCGACACGCCAGCGCGAACTCGGCCTCGCCGATCGCGTCGGAGGCGTAGCGGAGGTTCTGGTTCACCTTGAGCACCGGTCCGCCGCCGAGGTCGATCCGGTGGCCGGGTTCGTGCCGCTCGGGATAGTTGGGGTGGGTGCCGTGCGCCATGTCGCCGGAGACGTGCAGGCTCGACGCCATCACCCGCAGGAAGTCGTCGCGGGTGCCGCCGAGAGCGCCGACCAGCCGCTCGCACACGGTCACCAGGAAGTCCGAGGCCGCACCGCGTTCGGAGCCCGAACCGACCTCTTCATGGTCGAACAGTGCCAGCATCGGGATGCCCGAGCCCGGCGCGGCGTCGAGCAGTGCCCGCAGACCCGCGTAGCAGGTGGTCTGATTGTCCAGCCGCGGTGCGCTGAGCAGTTCGCGATCGGTGCCGATCAGCCGCGAGGGCGTCACGTCGTGCGTCATCAGTTCCCAGCCCAGGACGCTGCCGGGCACCAGGCCGGCACGCTCGGCCACCCACTCGACGATGGGCCGCGCGTCGGCGATGCCGCGCACCGCGTCGACGTGCCGCTGCGGGTCGAGCTGCACGCCTTTGCGGTCCTCGGACAGGTGGATCGCCAGTTGCGGCACCCGCAGGATCGGCTCGTCGATGGTGACCAGGGCGTGTTTCACCGCGCCGCCGTCGTCGTAGGCGAGACGGCCGGAGAGCCCGAGGTCGCGGTCGAGCCACGAATTCAGCCACGCGCCGCCGTACGGTTCGAGCGCGACGGTCGCGAGCGACTCGCTGCGCCGGTCCGGGTGCTGCTTGAGCCGCAGGTTCGGGCTGTCGGTGTGGCCGCCGACGATCCACAGCGGCGCGTCGTGCCCGGCGGCGCCGTCGGCGTTCCACGCGATCAGCGACCCGCCGCGGATCACGTACCGGCGTCCCGCCGCTTCGTCGAACGCCTCCGTCTCGTACAACCGGCGGTATCCGGCGGTCTCCAGTTCCGCGGCGACGCTCGCGCAGACCGCGAACGGGGAGGGCGAGGCGTCGATGAAGGCGCCCAGCCCCTCGGCGGTGGCGGAGGTGGCGATCATCGCGTCAGACCGCGGCGAGCACCGAATCGATGGCCGAGTAGAACAGGCCGAGGCCGTCGTCGCTGGGGCCGGTCAGCGCCTCGACGGAGTGCTCCGGGTGCGGCATGAGACCCACCACGCGGCCGTTCTCGCTGGCCACGCCCGCGATGTCGAGCTGGCTGCCGTTCGGATTGTCTCCGGCGTAGGTGAAGACGATGCGACCCTCGCCTTTGAGTTCTTCGAGCTTGCGCTCGGAGGCGACGTAACGGCCCTCCCCCGACTTGAGCGGGATCAGGATCTCCGCGCCCTCGTCGTAGCGGGTGGTCCACGCGGTCTGGTTGTTCTCCACGCGCAGCCACTGGTCGCGGCAGATGAAGTGCAGGCCCTCGTTGCGGGTCAGCGCGCCCGGGAGCAGCCCGGCCTCGCAGAGGATCTGGAAGCCGTTGCAGATGCCGAGTACCGGCAGGCCGCGCTGCGCCGCCGCGATCACCTCGCCCATCACCGGGGCGAACTTGGCGATCGCGCCGCAGCGCAGGTAGTCGCCGTAGGAGAAGCCGCCGGGGACGACCACGGCGTCGACGCCCTTCAGGTCGGCGTCGCCGTGCCAGAGGCTGACCGCTTCGGCACCGGCCAGCTTCGCGGCGCGAGCCGCGTCGACGTCGTCGAGCGTGCCCGGGAAGGTGATGACTCCGATACGCGCGCTCATGTCAGTCCGCCACGCGGTGAACGGCGAAGTTCTCGATCACCGTGTTGGTGAGCAGTTCCTCGGCGATGCGCTCCAGAGCGCCGTCGTCGACGGTGTCGTCGACCTCCAGCTCGAACCGCTTGCCCTGCCGGACATCGGCGACCCCGGCGAAGCCGAGGCGCCCGAGCGCTCCGACGATCGCCTGCCCCTGCGGGTCCAGGATCTCGGCCTTGGGCATCACATCGACAACTACACGCGCCATGCCGCCTACTTTAGGGCATCCTCGATGGCCGCGATCACCTCGGGCGCCTCCGGCTCGGTCCGCGGGCGGAACCGCGCGAGCACCTTGCCGTCGGCACCGACCAGGAACTTCTCGAAGTTCCATTGAATGTCGCCCGCCTCGCCTTCCGCGTCGGTCGCCTGGGTCAGCGCCGCGTACAGCGGATGGCGGCCGTCGCCGTTCACATCGGTCTTGGCGAGCAGCGGGAAAGTGACGCCGTAGGTGACCGAGCAGAAGGTCGCGATCTCCTCCGGCGAACCGGGCTCCTGCCCCATGAACTGGTTGCACGGCACGCCGACGACGGTCAGGCCGCGATCACCGTAGTTCTTCGCGAGCATCTCCAGTCCCTCGTACTGCGGGGTGAGACCGCACTTGGACGCCACGTTCACGATCAGCAGCGGACCGGGCAGATCCGTGAGCGAGAAGGGCGATCCGTCGAGCGCCTTCACCGAGATGTCCTTGATACCGCCGGGATTCTGAGCCATGCCTCTCAGCCTAATCAGCCCGGTGAGGAAGGTCACCCTTTATTGTGTTGCAGCAATAGTTGCGTCTGCGTAACCATTGTCGGGTGCCTTCCCCCGTGCCTGCCCTGGATACGACCGTCGCCTGCGTCGGCGACTTCGTCGGCCGCATGCTGGCGTGTTCCCGGGCGAGCACGGCGGAGACCCTCGCGACCACCGATCTGACCCTGTCGCAGGTGCGCACCCTGTTCGTGCTGATGCACGCCGACGGGGCCGTACCGATCCACGAGGTCGCCGAGCGGCTCGGGCTGTCGCTCGCGGCCACCGGCCGCGCGGCCGACCGCCTGGTCGCCGCGAATCTCATCGACCGTCGCGAGGATCCCCGCGACCGGCGCGTCAAGCGTCTGTCACTGACCAGCGCCGGCACCGATCTGCTCGCGGAGCACTTCGCACTGCGCGACGCGGATGTGCGCGACATCCTGGCACCGATGCCCGACGACCTGCGCGGCCGGCTGACCGCCGTGCTGTCCGAGGCCGTTCGGTATCTGCCCGCCCCGACGTGCACGCGGGATCCCGCGGCGCGCTGACCATCGACCATCACCGACCCTCCCACCGGTAAGGAACCTCATGTCCCAGGCCACTCCGGCCGCCGCGGCCCCCGACAAACTCGGACGCGACGTCTTCGTCGTCGCCGGTGTCGTGGTCCTCGGCGCCATCATGTCCATCCTGGACGTCACCGTCGTCTCGGTGGCCCAGCCGACCTTCATCAAGGATTTCCACACCACGCCGGCCGGCGCCGCGTGGTCGATGACCGGATACACCCTGGCGCTGGCCGCGGTGATCCCGATCGCCAGCTGGGCGGTCGGCCGGTTCGGCGCCAAACGGGTCTATATGACCTCGCTGGTGCTGTTCGTGCTCGGCTCCATCCTGTGCGCGACCGCGGTCGGGATCGGCCAGCTCGTCGCCTACCGGATGATTCAGGGTCTCGGCGGCGGTCTGCTGATGCCCGTCGGCATGATGATCATGACCAAGGCCGCCGGTCCGGCGCGTGTCGGTTCGGTGATGGCCGTGCTCGGTATCCCGATGCTGCTCGGCCCGATCGCCGGCCCGATCCTCGGCGGCTGGCTGATCGAGGTCGCCAGCTGGCACTGGGTCTTCCTGATCAACATCCCGATCGGCGTCGTCGCCCTGGTCTACGCCTTCTTCGCTCTCAAGGACGACGACGAGAAGTCGAAGTCGAGCATCGACTTCCTCGGCCTGATCCTGCTCTCACCCGGCCTGGCGCTGTTCCTGTACGGCGTCTCGTCCAGCGCCGAGCACCACACGTTCAACAACCCCGGCGTCTACCTCCCGATGATCATCGGCGGCCTGCTCATCATCGGGTTCATCGCCCACGCACTGCGCAGCAAGAACCCGCTGCTCGACCTGCGGCTGTTCAAGAACCGGACCCTGACGATCTCCATCCTCACGATGGTGACCTTCATGATCGCGTTCTTCGGCGCCTCGCTGCTCTACCCGCAGTACTTCATCACCGTGCGCGGCGAGTCGACCCTGGTCGCCGGCCTGCTGCTGGCCCCGCAGGGCGTCGGCGCCATGCTGACCATGCCGATCGCCGGCCGGATGACCGACAAGATCGGCCCCGGCAAGTTCGTCCTCGGCGGCCTGGTGCTGATCCTGATCGGCGTCACCGCGTTCACGCAGATCGGCACCGACACCTCCTATTGGCTGCTCTGCGGCGCGCTGTTCGTCCAGGGTCTGGGCATGGGTATGACGATGATGCCGATCATGTCGTCGGCGCTGGCGTCGCTGCGCGGCCCGCAGGTCCCGGACGGCTCGACGCTGGTGAACGTGATCCAGCAGACGTCGTCGTCGATCGGCACCGCGGTGATCACCGTGATCTACACCGGCCTGCTGTCCGCGACCACCCTGCAGATCGTCAACTCCGGCGGCTCCCCCGAGGTGCTGAAGAAGCTCGGTCCAGAGGGCATCGCCCACGCGCTGACCGATTCGGCGAACGCCTACGGCACCACGTTCATCGTGGCCGCGGTGCTGGTGGCCGTCACCTTCATCCCGGCGTTCTTCCTGCCGCGCAAGAAGATCGCCGCGTCGATCCCGGAAGAGGTCATGCTGGAGGGCACCGACAGCCCGGCCCCGCCGACGCTGATGCACTGATCGGTCGGACGATCTAGCGATTCCTCGACAGGAACGCCTCGACGGCGCCCCGGAACACTTCCGGGGCGTCGTCGTGTATCAGGTGCCCGGCGCCGGGCACCCGCAGACGGGTCGACGCCGGATTCCGCCGCGCCATCTCCGCCATCTGCCCGGGCGGGGTCACCGAGTATTCGGCTTCCAGCAGCAACGACGGCGCCCGGACCGCCTCCCACTGCGCCCAGAAGTCGCGGCCGCCCCACTCCTCGGCGAGCGCCGCCCAGACCGGGATGCTGCCGTGCAGCCGGCCGTCGTCGAAGGCCTCGTAGAAGTAGCGGCCGGCGACCGGCCCGAAATGGGCGACGGCCTCGTCCAGGCTCGCGAACCGCTCCGGCCAGGACTCGAACCACGGCGCCCAGGTGCCGGTGGTCTGCCCGCGGAAGTCCGGCGCCATGTCCTCGACCACCAGCCCGGATACCAGTTCGGGGTAGGCCGCGGCGGTGCACCACGCGTGCAGGCCGCCCATCGAGTGCCCGATCAGCACCACCGGCCCCTGGTCGATCCAGGTCAGGATCTCGGCGACGTCGGCGACGAAGCGCTCGGTGGACAGGTCTGCGGCGGACGGCTCACCCACCAGCGCGGCCCCCTGGTGGAACGCCGCGTCGAAGGTGAAGACCCGCCCGTACCGGCGCAGCCACGGGATCTGCCTGCGCCAGGTGCGTCCGCGGCCCATCAGTCCGTGCAGCAGCACGATCGGCGGATGCCCGGCGGAGTCGTCGCCCCCGTAGTCGAGCAGCCCCACCGTCGCCTCCACGGCTACCGACCTTAGCGGTCGCGGCGTACTGCGAGTGCGAGTCACCATCCGAACCGACGAAGGAGGTTCGACATCCGAAGCGACGAAGGAGCTTCGGATGTGGCCGAAGGCCGGCCTGAAGACAAGGACAGCCTTCAGTCCTTCTTCGTCGCGCTTGCGCGACTAGGCTGAAAGCCATGGCTGTCGTCAAGATCAATGCGATTCATGTTCCCGAGGGGCAGGGCCCCGAGCTGGAGAAGCGGTTCGCGGCGCGCGCCGGCGTCGTCGAACAGGCCCCCGGTTTCCTCGGATTTCAGCTGCTGCGTCCCACCAAGGGCGACGACCGCTACTTCGTGGTGACCCAGTGGGAAGACGAGGCGAGCTTCGATGCGTGGGCGGGCGGCGACGCCCGCGCGGCCCACAAGAGCGATCGCAAGCCGGTGGCCACCGGGGCGGACCTGCTGGAGTTCGACGTCGTTCTCGACGTCAAGCCCTCGGCGTAAGACTAGAACGTGTTCTAGTATCGGTGGGAGACCTTCCCCGATACCAGGAGCACGCATGTCCGTCACCACCCCTATCGCGACCGATCAGCTGTACCTCGGCGGACGCTGGACGGCGCCGCACTCCACCACGCGCCTCGACGTCCACTCCCCCGCCACCGGCGAGCTGATCGGTTCAGTACCCGAAGCGGACGCCGACGACGTCGACGCCGCCGTGCGTGCGGCCCGCGCCGCCTTCGACGCCGGTGTCTGGCGGCTGACGCCGCCGTCCGAGCGCGCCGCGGTGCTGCGCCGGGCCGCCGCCCTCATCAACGAGCGTTCCGCCGACATCTGCGCGCTGGTCTCAGCGGAGATGGGCGCCACGCCGGCCGATGTCGCCACCCTGCAACAGCTCGCCGGCACCGGCGTGCTGGCCGGGTACGCCGACGCCGCCGAGGCGTACGAGTGGTCGGAGAAGCGCACCGGCATGTTCGGCGAGACGCTGGTGGTGCGCGAGCCGGTCGGCGTGGTCGGCGCGATCATCGCCTGGAACGTGCCGCTGTTCCTGCTGTGCAACAAGTTCGGTCCGGCACTCGCGGCCGGCTGCTCGATCGTCCTCAAACCCGCCCCGGAGACGCCGCTCAACGCCAACCTGCTGGCCGAACTGTTCACCGAGGCCGGCGTCCCCGAGGGCGTGATCTCGGTGGTTCCGGGCGGCGTGGCGACCGGCCGGGCCCTCGTCGACCATCCCGGCGTCGACAAAATCACCTTCACCGGGTCCACCGCGGCCGGCCGGTCGATCGCCGCGCGCTGCGGCGAGACGCTCAAGCGCTGCTCGCTCGAACTCGGCGGCAAGTCGGCGGCCATCGTGCTCGACGACGTGGACCTCCCGGCGGCCGCGCCGATGCTGGTGTTCTCCGGCATCCTCAACGCGGGCCAGGCGTGCGTTGCGCAGACCCGCGTCCTGGTGCCGCGCTCCCGGCACGACGAGATCGTGGCGGCCATGGTCGACGTCGCCGCCGGCTTCACCCCCGGCCTGCCGGACGATCCGGAGACCAAGATCGGCCCGCTCATCAACGACAAGCAGTTCGAGAAGGTCACCGGCTACATCGCACGAGGCAAGGCCGACGGCGCCACCGCCGTGCTCGAGGTCCCCGGCCCGGCGATCGGCACCGAGAACTGGGTGGGCCCCACCATCTTCACCGGTGTCACCAACGACATGGCGATCGCCCGCGAAGAGATCTTCGGCCCGGTGATCAGCGTGATCGCCTACGACGACGTCGACGAGGCCGTCGCCATCGCCAACGACTCCGACTACGGTCTGGCCGGTTCGGTGTGGAGCGCCGACATCGACCGCGCCGTCGAGATCGCCAAGCGCGTGCGCACCGGCACGCTGGGGATCAACTGGTACGCGATCGACCCGGCGTCGCCCTTCGGCGGCTACAAGAGCTCCGGGATCGGCCGGGAGAACGGGCGCGAGGGCCTGGAGTCGTACCTGGAGCACAAGTCGATCCTCATGCCGCTGGGCTACACCTCGTAGTCCCGGCTATCCGGGCGCACCACCGGCCGAGCCCTGACTTAGGCCAATTTAGTGCGCACCTCTGAGTGCTCTGAGTGCCTCGGCGAGGTCGCCGGTGAGTGGGTCGGCTGCGGTGATGGTGTTGTCGCCGACGCGGATCTGGACAGTGCGGTAGCGCCGTGTTGTGGTGACGAACTTCTTGATCGACCATCCGGTGCGGGCCTCGACGATTCGGGTGACCGCGAGGGCGGCGATCACGATCGCCAGGTGAGCGCGGATGGAGTCCTGTTTGTGGTGGTAGATCGGACGTGCGGCAAGATCTGACTTGGACATGCGGAAGCTCTTCTCGATCTTCCACAACTGGTGATAGGACTTCACGACGAACTCGCTGGTCGGGTTGTCGATGTTGGTGCCGTAGGCCTTCCACCCAGCGAGTATGCGGTTCTTGGCTTCGAGCTCGCGGTTGACGGACTTGCTGGCACCGGTGAGTTTGACGAACCGGTTGCGTTTGACTGGGATCTTCCCGGCTACGGCCTTCTCGGCTTTGGCGATCTGTTCATCGATCCCGCGCCGACTCCGCCGCGCACGGTCGGCGCTGTAGACGTAGTAGACGACCCGATCCCGGGTGTAGGAGGTCTTGTCATTCGCCGGCCGCCGTTCAGTGAGGACCAGCCCGTCGGGAGGATCCTGACCAGGATGATCGGTGTGCCATTTCTGCAGGTGATACGGCACGGTCGGCATCCGCTCGCCCAGGATGAACGACAGGTTCGCCTTCTCGATTGCGGTCATGTTCGCCGCCGAGATCATGCCTGCGTCGGCGACCACGGTCACGTCGGTGAGCTGGTGGGTGGCCATGAACGATTCGATGGTCGGCATCATCGTCAACTTCTCGGACTTGTTGCCCTCGAACGCCTCGATCATCAGCGGGAAGCCCTCGGCGTCGGTGAGCAGGCCGACGGTGATCTGCGGTTCCAGACGACGCTCTTTGGAGAACCCGGGTTCACGAAACCCGTCGGCCTTGTCGGTCTCGAAGTAGAGGGTGGTCACGTCGTAGAGCACCAGCGTCGCCGGCCCCAATCCGGCGTGGGCGGCGCATGCCGTCGCCAAGCGTTCACGCCAGGACGCCTCGGCGTACACCGGGAGTCGGCGCGTGAGCGTGCGATAGGACGGGACCTGCGACGCACCGGCTTCCTCGAGGACTCGCAGGGAGTCGAGCTTGCTCGTCGGCTCGATGATCCGCGCCAGCACCAGATCGCGGAACACCAGGTCATCGCCGGTGGATGCGGCGAATCCCAGCTCGGTGTACACCCCGTCGAGGGCCTCCCACAGGTAGGCCATCCGCGAGGACTCAATCGGCAACGGCGCTTCCGGGTCCGGCGTACTCAGGCCGAGATCGAGTTGCGCCTGCCCATGAGAAAGTCTCTGCGCAGCAACCACTTTGAGCGCCTCGTACTCGTCATCGGTGTGCGCTGACCCAATGTGCTCAATCGACCGCGAACCCTTCCGAGAACCGTGAACGATCTGCACCGCACGCGCGCCTGAGGCCGTCTTCACCGTCCGCACGTACGCCATTCCCGAAGCCTACGGCCCCGCCCTTAGTGCGCACATCCAGACCATCGCCAACACCAACGCCCTGGTCACAGCACCACAACGATCACGCGGCCGAAAATTGGCCCAAGTCAGGCTACACCTCGTAGTCCCGGCTATCCGGGCGCGCCACCGGCCGAGTCACCCCTTCCCCTCCGTGTCGCGGGTCCATCTTCGTGTCGCGGGTCCTGCACGACCCGCGACACGCAAGTAGACCCGCGACACGCGCTGCGGGCGGGCGGCCGCGTGGGCGACGCGGTCGCAGATCAGCCGGCGGGGACCGGCTCCGACGACGGCGCGGGGGTCACCTCGCTCGGCGCGGGAGCGCCGGACGACGGCGCACCCGGGCTCGGCGCGGGCACCGAGATGGCACCGCTCGGCGGGGTGGTGCCGCCCTGCTTGTCCACCATGTCTTCCAGCGTCTGATCGGTGATCAGCTGCGCGTCGTTGATCAGCCAGCGCCCGCCCCGCCGCTCCATCGTGTAGACCACGCGCGCCGGGTTGGTCTGCACTTCCTCGTTCGCGGCACGACTGGCCGACTGGTTGATGAACAGCAGCACGGTGGCCGTGTTCCGGGTGTTCTCGACGACGCCGGAGCCCTGGTCGGTGACCTGCGCGACCACCTGCTGCTGCTTCACCTGCTCGGCGATCCGGTTGCCGACGACGTGGCTCTCGTAGTCCTTCTTCGCCGGGCCGATCAACACGCCCATCATGAAGTTGATGTGGTCGGAGATGTTCTGCGGCGTCCAGGCGTACATCTTCTGGACGTACTCCCGCGCGGCGGTGAGGGCGCTGTTGCGGGCGTTCTCCTCGGCCCGGGCCCGCCCGTACTGCACGCCGAAGAACACGGTGCACACCACGGCCGCGACCGTCAGCAGGCCGATGACGACGGTGACGATTCTGCGCGCGCTCACCAGACGAACTCCAGGTCGGTCACTTTCAGGTCGCCGTTGATCCGGGTCATGCCGACCTGATAGCGGAAGGTCTGGAACAGCGGCTGCGTCTTGCCGTCCTTGGTCTTGCTGGTCCAGCCGACGACCATCAGCACCGTGCCCTCCTTGTCGGTGGCCTCGCTGACCGCCTCGCTGAGCACGTTCGTCTGGGTCACCGCGTCCGCTTTGCGGATCATGTCGGTGACCTGCTTCATGTTGTCCCGGAACACCTGCTGCGCGCGGCCGCTGGTCTTGTTCATCGCGAGCTTGTACATCGCGTCGGCGTTGTCCGAATTGAGGGTGGTCATGTCGACCACCACCTGCCGCGCGAACGTCGCGTACTGGGCGCGCAGTTCACGCTGGTGGGCGATGGTCTGGTAGCGCATCCCGAACACGATCGACAGCACCGTGCCGGTGACGATGATGATCACCGCGAGGATCAGGGCCACCGCCCGCCGGGCCGCGCCGCCGGAGACCCGGCTCGTCCGCGATGCACCCGCCGCCTCCCGCGCGGAACGACGACGCTGCGCCGCGACCCGCCGGTCGCGGTATCCGACGCGGTCGGCCGCGGCGATCCCGCTCGCTCCGGTCTCGATCTCCGCCGTGTCCGGCGTCTCGGTCGTGTCCGGCGTCTCGGTCGTGCCCGTCGTCTCGGCGGTCTCGGCGGTATCCGTCGTCTCGGCCGCGGAGGTCAGCACCTCCGCGGCCTCGTCCCCGTCGGCCACGGTCTCGGCATCGTCGGCGCCGGACGTCGCGGCACCCGGGATCGGGGCGGCCTTGCCCACCTCGTACCCGGGGATCGCCGAGGCGGCCGGTTTCTTCGTTTTGCGCCCGAGCGGGCTGGTCTTGCGAACGACCGGGCCGGCCGGCTTCGGGATCTCGTCGTCGGAACTCAGGACTCCACCGTCTTCGTGATCAGGTCGTACCATTGCGTCTTCGCACCCGGCTGCTCACCGAGCCCGGCGTTATAGATCTTGCCATCCGGTCCGATGAACTGCCCCGTCACCGGATCGTAGGTGGTCGCGTAGGTGGCCGGCGTCGGGTCGTAGCTCTGCGGCGTGCCGGGCACCAGATAGCCGGCCGGCTGCTTCGGGAGGTTGGTGAACGGCAGCCCGTTGGGGAAGGCGACGTTGTCGCGGGCCGACGGCTTGTAGCCGGTGCGGCATTCGGCGGGGGTCGGGGCACGACGGCCCGGGAACTCCGCGCACGGGAAGTTGCGGGCGCCGCGCACCGCGGCCTGTGCGTTCTGCGGCAGCCGGCAGAGGGTGCCGGCGGGCACCTGCTGCGGGGTCTGCGCACTCGGGAAGCGCCAGTCGGCCGGCGGGATGAAGCCGACCGTGCAGGTCGGCGGATCCTGGAAGCCGAGCGTGAAGTTCACGTTCGGACCGCGGTCGCTGTTGCCGGTGTTGATCGCGGTGATCAGCGCCGAGAGGACGCGCGGATACAGCACGATCGTCTGCCGCAGATTCGGCAGGTAGATCGCCATGGTCCGGGCATCGACCGACAGATTCGAGATGGCCGTCGGGAACGACTGGCTGATGTCGCCGAACAGTTTCTGCGCGGCGGTGGCCGTACCGGGGCCCTTCTGCAGGATCCCGGTGATGTCGGTCTTGTGGGCGCGCAGCGTGTCGGTCACCGTCGTCATGTCGCGGGTCCACGACCGGATGTCGTCGGCGGTCCGGTTCTGGGTCGCCAGGATCGGCCCGGCCTGATCGATCAGGTCGTTGACGGCGTCGACGTTCTTGTTCGCCGCCCCGACGAACAGGATCATCGAGTCGAGCAGCCGTTGCAGCGCCGGGCCCGTGCCGTTGAAGGCGAGGAAGGCCTCGTCGAGCACTTGGCGCAGCTGAGTGTTGCCGACAGCGACCAGCAGGGCATCGGCCTGGTCGAGCATGGACGAGATCTGCACGGGCAGCTGCTCGTCGGTCATCGTCACCTTGGCGCCGTCGCCGAGGGTGCCGTCGGCCGGCCGCGTCGGCGGCAGGAACTCGACGAACTGCTCGCCGACCGCGGACACGCTGCGCACGGTGGCGCTCGAGTTCGCCGGGATCTTGGTGCCCGAGTCGATGCTCAGCTCGGCCTGCACCCGGTTCTCGGTGAGCCACATCTTGGTGACCTTCCCGACGTCGACGCCGCGGAAGCTCACATTCGCGTTCTGGTACAGGCCGCCGGACGACGGCATGTCGAGCGTCACCCGGTACGCGCCGATCCCGACCATCTGCGGGATGCGGATGTAGAACACCGCCATCGAGACGACGGCGACCACGGTCACCAGCGCGAAGATGATGAGCTGGCCGCGGACGAAGGACGTGATCTTCATCGGTGGCCGCCCTTCTGCTTCGGCTTCGGGCTGGGGTCGGGCTGCGCCGGGCGCTGGGCCCACGGCCCGGTGAACGGTTCGGTCAGCGGATCGGCCGACTTGCGCGCGTTGGCGCCGGCCGCGCCCAGCAGCCCCTCCGGACCGGTCAGCCCGATCGAGGCGCCCATCGACTCGCTGAGCCGGCCCACCGTCAGGTCGAGGACCAGGTCGGAGTTGACGTAGTCGCCCTTGACGACGGTGTCGATCTTGTCCTCGATGAACGGGAACGTGAGCAGCATCCGCAGCGAGTTGGTCAGCGCCGGCCCGGTGGTCGCGAGCTGCGACAGCAGGGCGCGCATGTTCGGCAGGATCACCTTGATGTCGTCGCCGTTCTTGGCGAGGATCTCGTTGGCCGTCTTCGACAGGTCGCCGACCGCACCGAGCGCGGTGATCAGGTTCTGCCGCTGGTCCACCAGCAGTTGCAGGATCCGCGGCCCGGACGCCAGCGCCCGCTGCACGGTGGCTTCCTGCCCGTTGATCTCCGCGGTCAGCCGATCCAGGCCCTCGGTCGCCGCGATGATGTTCGTGGTCTGCGAGTCCAGGTCACTGACCAGGGTGTTCAGCCGGGGAATCAGATTCTGCAGGGTCTCGCCGCGCCCGCCGAAGGCGTCCGACAGCTCGTGCACGATCTCGCCCATCTGCGACAGGCCACCGCCGTTGAGCACCACCGACAGCGAACTGAGCACCTGCTCGGTGGTCGGATACCGGCACGGGTCGACGGTCTGCGCCTCGGTGATGTCCGGGATCTTCCTGCCCGACGCCGGGGCGACGTTCGACGGCGGCGGACAGTTCGGCAGCGAGAGGCTGCCGCCGGCCGGCACGTACTTCCCGTTCGGCTGGTCCGGCGGCACGATCGCCAGGTGCGAGGACCCGAGCACGCTGGTCATACCGATCATCGCGTGCGAGCCGTCGGGCACCTTGACTCCCGGGTCCAGCCGCAGCGTGATCTTGGCGTTCCAGTGGTCCACCTCGATGTTGCCGATACTGCCGACGGTGCTGTCGGTCATCATCACCGGGGCGTTGCGGACCAGTCCGGCGGCCGACGGGATCATCGCGGTGATCTGGTACGACCCCTTGCCGGTCCCCTGGGCGCCGATCGACGACACCCCCGAGCCCAGGTCGGTGCCGCACGCGGTGAGCGGCACCAGCAGTGCGGCGGCCGCGGCGACGGCGACGATTCGGCGGGCGGTGCGCATCAGTTACCCCCGAACGGCAGGAGCATCTTGAGCATGGGATCGGCCGGCTGCGGCTTGGTGCTGGCGACATCGCGGTCGGCCACCCCGGCCTGTGCCCGGGCCTTCACGCTCGGATTCTGGTACTGGATCTGGTCCTGCGTCGCCGCGCGGCCGATCAGCGGATTGGCGACGAACGGCGGGAAGTTGACGGCGACGTCCTTGAGGATCGGTGCCAGCAGGTCGACGCACTTCTCCACGCCGGCCTCGTCGTCCATCGGGCGGGCGGTCGACGCCATCGAGCCGCACAGCAGCGTGATCAGGTTGTTGCCCATGCCGAGACCGAACACGCCGTCCAGCGACCCGGTCAGCGGGTTGTACATGTTCATGAAGTTGGCCAGCTGGTTGGGCGCCGAGTGCAGCAGCCCGCGCAGTCCCTCGTCGTTCCGCTTGAGGGTGTCGGTGAACGGCACCATCTTCTGCATGGTCGCGGCCACCGCCGCGGTGTTGTGGTCGAGGAATCCGCGGAGTTCGCCGAGCGCCTCGTCGAGGTTGTCCATCGCGTCGCCGAGCGACTCGTTCGAGTCGGCCAGCACGCTGCTCACCGAGGCCATCCGGCCGTTGAACTGGACCAGTTCCTGGTGATTCTGCGACAGCAGGTCGGTCAGCTTCTGCAGGCTCTTCACCGTCGCGAACAGGTCGTCGCGGTTCTCCGCGAGGGTGCCCATCACGGTGGACATCTCCTTGAGCGACGTCGCCATGGCCGCACCGTTCCCGTCGAGGTTCGCCGCCAGGGTGTCGATCGTCTTGACCGCGGTGCCGTGGTCGACGGTCCCGTTCTCGCCCGACTTCGGGCCGAGGACCTCGCTCAGCTCGTTGAGCTGCTTCTTGACGTCGTCCCACTCCATCGGCACGGCCGTCCGGTCCATCGGGATGTCGTTGGCGTCGCCGCCGAGCTTGGGCCCGGTCGTGTACGACGGCGTCAGCTGGACGAACCGGCCGGAGACCAGTGACTGCGCGACGATCACCGCGCGCACGTCGGTGGGGATCGGCACGTCCTTGTCGATGCGCATGACGACCTTGACGTCGCCCTTGCGCGGCGTGATCGACGAGACCTTGCCGACCGGCACCCCGATCACCCGGACCGAGTCTCCGCTGTACAGCCCGGTGACCGACGGGAAGTAGGCGGTGATGGTCCGCGTGGTGACCCGCTGGTAGCCGAACCACGACAGCATCACGACCAGCACGGCGATCAGCAGCACGGCGATGATCGCGATCACCCGCTTGGGGAAGGAGAGCCCGGCGATCCGGTCGGTGGCGCCCATGTCAGCGTCCTCCCGTCGGGGTCGTCGTCTTCTTCGTGGTGGTCGGCGGCACCGTCGGCGGCTTGCTGCTCGGCACCGGCCGCTTGGGACCGGGGGCACCGAGCTTGGGCCCCTCGGACCAGTTGTTCGGCAGCAGCGGGAAGCCGGAGTACTTGGCGAAGTATTGGGCGGCCTCCGGGTACTTGCCCGCGAGGATACGCAGGAAGGTGCCCATGTAGTCGCCCCAGGTCGGCAGGCCGACGAGCGAGGAGAAGTACGGGCCGGAACTGACCGCCTCACCCATGATGTTGGCGTACGGCCCGAGATTGTCGATGGCGGCGGAGAAGTTGTCGGCGTTGTCGTTCAGGATGTCGAGCACCCGGTTGAACTTCTCCAGGACCGGCGTCAGCTGCGCCTCGTTGTCCTTCACGAATCCGGTGAGCTGCGCGGACAGGTTCTCGGTGCCGGAGATGATCTGCCGGATCGCATCGCGCCGCATGTTCAGCTCGCCGAGCAGGGCGTTGGCGTCGATCAGCAGCTGCTGGATCTGGTCGCTGCGCTTGCCGATGATGTCGGTGACGCCGCGGGCGCGGCCGAGCAGATCGTTGAGGGCGTTGTCCCGGTCGGCGATGGTCTTGGACAGGCGTCCGACGCCCTCGACCGCACCCTTCATCTCGGCCGGGGTGTCGGCGAAGGCCTCGTTCATGGTGTTCAGCGCGCGGTTGAGCTGATCGGTGTCGGTCTCGGTCAGGGTCGACACCGAATCGTCCAGCGCGTCGGTCAGCGAGTACGGGGCGACGGTGGCCTCGACCGGGATGGTCTGGCCGGGTCGCAGGCGGCCGTCGCCGAGCGAGTCGATGGTGAGGTTGCGGCGGCCGAGCACCGTCTCGGTCTTGATGGCCGCCCGCGTCCGGTCGCCGAGCACGATGGTGTCGTCGAGCCGGAAGGTGACCTTGGCCAGCATGTGACCGCCGGCGCGGTCCAGCGAGATGTCCTTGACGGTGCCGACGTTCACCCCGGCGACGGTGACGGTGTCACCGGTCACCAGTCCGCCGGAGTCCTCGAAGAGCGCGCTGTAGGTGCTGATCTGGCTCAGGAACGGCAGCTTGTCCAGTTGCAGGGCGCTCAGCACCACGGCCGCGGTCAGCGCTACGCCGATGATGCCCATCGACACGCGGGACCGGCGTCCCTCGCGGCGCGGCGGCGCCGGAGCCGGAAGGTCGTCGGCGGTCGTCTCGTTCTCCGCCGTGGCGTCGTCGTTCATCGGGTCGAGCACCTCCCCCCGTCTTTGGTCTTGTCGCCCATCGCGTCGATCGCGGTGAAGAAGTACTGGGTGTCGCCCGGACCGGGCAGCAGCAGCCGGATGCGGCAGAAGTAGATCTGCAGCCAGGCGCCGTAGCTGCCGAGATTGGAGAGGGTCTTGAAGTCGCCGGGCAGTTTGGCCAGCAGATTCCGCAGGAACGGCTCGGCGGCCAGGGCGTTGTCGGAGATCTGGCCGAGCGAGGTCAGCGAGCCCTTGATGTCCGGCCGGGTCACGGCCAGCAGGTCACCCATGTCGGTCGACGCGTCCGCGGCCTGGCTGAGGAAGTTCCCGATCACGTCGCGGTCGCCGGAGAGCCCGGTGATCAGCTGCTGGAGCCGGTCGACGCTCTGGTCCAGCCCCCGGTGATCGGCTTCGAGGATGCCGAGCGTGGTGTTCAGGTTGTCGATCACCGAGCCGATCAGCTTGTCCCGGTCGGCGAGGGTGTTGGTGAACGAATCGGTGGCCGCCAGCAGTTGCTGCAGCGCCGGGCCCTGGCCCTGGAACACCGCGATCAGCGCCGCCGACAGCTGGTTCACCTGCTCGCCGTTGAGCGTGCGGAACAGCGGCTTGAAACCGCCGAGCAGATTGTCCAGGTCGAGCGCGGGCTCGGTCTGATCGATCGGGATCTGCGCCCCGGACTTGAGGTACTCACCCGGCGCGGCGGTCCCGGGCTGCAGTTCCAGGTACCGGTCGCCGGTGAGGTTCTGGTACCGGATCAGCGCACGCACGGTGGTCGGCAGCTTGTAGTCGGAGTTGACCGAGAAGCTGACCTTCGCGTCGTTCCCGCGGGTCACCTGGATCTTGTTCACCACGCCGACGTCGACGCCGGCGATCTGCACGTCGCTGCCGGGCTTGATCTGCGAGGCGCTGGTGAACAGCGCCGTGTAGCTGTCGGTGCTGCCGGGCTGGTAGCGGCTGAACACCATCACCAGGCCGGCCATGACCAGCACCATCACCACCACGAAGGTGGTGAGCTTGATGACCGTCGCCCGGAAGGCGCGGGCCCGCTTGTCGATGTGCTTCTCGCCGCTCGTCACGAGTTCTCCGTCAGCCAACTGCCGGCCCTCCGAACAGCAGGTTGAACAGCTTGAACGGCTGCACCTTCGGCGTGGTCCGCGGCTGGTAGGGCTGCGGGGCGTTGTCGCTCACGTAGAACGGCACGTGCTCTTTCGTGGTGATGTCGCTCAGGCCGCCCTGGCAGGTGGGCGGGCCGTCGCCGTGCACCTCGGGGAGGTCCTGCGGCCAGCGGTACGGGTCCTGCCCGGGGATCAGGCCGGCGTCGAGCAGCAGCATGCCGTTCTTCCCGCCGAGCAGCGGTGTGGCGACGTCGACCGCGTTCGACGATCCGATGATGAAGCACCGCAGGCCGGGGGCCTGCCTGCCCAGCAGCGTCATCAGCGGGTTGAGGTCGGTGAGGGTGGCCATCAGGTCCTTCTTGGACGTGGTGAGCACCCCGTTCGCGGTGTTCGCCATGCCGGTCACGTTGATCAGCAGGGCGTCGAGGTTGGCCGTGTTGTCCACCAGGATGTTGCCGAGGACCGTCGCGTTGTCGACGGTGCGCAGCAGGTCCGGCGCCGCGTCGGCGTACACGCCGGTGAAGCCTGCGGTCTGCTCGATGAGGTCGTTCAGCTCGGACAGGTGCTTGTTGGTCTTGCCGAGGACGTCGGTGAGCTCCTGCAGGGCGACGCCGAGCTGCTCGCCCTTACCGGACAGGGCACCGTCGATCGCTCCCATGGTGACGTTGATCTTGTCGGGCTCGATCTGTGCCAGCACATTCACCAGCTGCTGGTACAGCGTGTTCAGTTCGACGACGACGTGGTCGGCGGCGATCACGTCGCCGCCGCGGAGCCGGCCCTCGCCGCCCGAGTCCGGGATCACCAGGTTGACGTCCTTGGCGCCGAAGATGGTGTTCGACTTGATGTCGGCCGTCACGTTCGCCGGGACCAGGTGCAGCTGCGAGCTGTCCATGTCGAGGGTGAGCCGGGCCCGGTTGCCGTCGTTGTTCACGGTGGCCACCCGGCCGACCTCGACGCCGCGCAGTTTCACCTTGGCGGCCGGATTCATCACCAGTCCGGCGCGCGGGGCGTACAGCGTGACCGTCTGCGTGCTGGTGAACCAGCCGAGGAACTGTCCGGCGGCCAGGGCGATGATCGCGGCCAGCCCGCCGACCAGGATGACGGCGGCGATCTTGCGGACGCGGTCCGAGCGACGTGTGTGCATCCGCTCAGCCCGCCAGGTTGAAGTTGCCGTCGGTGCCGTAGATCGCGAGCGAGGTCAGCAGGGTGATCACGACCACCACGACCAGCGAGGCGCGTACCGCGTTGCCGACGGCCACCCCCACGCCCACCGGACCGCCGGAGGCGTTGAAGCCGTAGTAGGTGTGGATCAGCATCACCGCGATGGCCATGCAGATGGCCTGCACGAACGACCACAGGATGTCGGACGGGATCAGGAAGGTGGAGAAGTAGTGGTCGTAGACGCCGGATGACTGGCCGTACAGGACCACCGTCGCGAACCGGCTGGCCAGGAACGACGCGAGCGCGGCGAGCGAATACAGCGGGATGATCGCGATCATCCCGGCGACGATGCGCGTGCTGACCAGGAAGGGCACCGAGGCAATGGCCATCACCTCGAGCGCATCGATCTCCTCACTCACCCGCATCGAACCCAGCTGCGCCGTCGCACCGGCGCCGATGGTGGCGGCCAGGGCGATGCCGGCGATCACCGGAACCGCGATGCGCACGTTGATGAAAGCGGAGAAGAAGCCGGTCAGAGCCTCGACGCCGATGTTCGCGAGGGAACTGTAACCCTGGACGGCGATGGTGCCGCCGGTGAAGAGGGTCAGGAAGCCGACCACGACCACGGTGCCGCCGATCATCGCCAGCGCGCCGGTGCCCATGGAGATCTCCGCGATCAGCCGCAGCGTCTCCTTCTTATACAGCCGCAGCGCACGCGGGATCGAGATGATCGAATCCCAGTAGAAGAGGGCCTGGTCGCCGATCTTGTTCCAGTCCTCGCCGGCCCGCTTCAGCGCGACGCGGGCGGTCAGGAATCTGGTTGCCTCGGGAATCACCATGTCAGTTCATCGTCGCTCTCAGGCCGACCGCGGTGACCACCACGTTCACCACGAACAGCGCCATGAAGGAGTACACGACGGTCTCGTTCACCGCGTCGCCGACACCCTTGGCACCGCCCTTGACGTGCAGTCCGCGATAACAGGCGACGAGTCCGGCGAACAGTCCGAAAAGGGCCGCCTTCACCATCGAGATGATCAGTTCCGGCAGGCCGGTGAGCAGGGTCAGGTTGGCGATGAACGCGCCCGGATTCACGTCTTGCAGATAGACGGAGAACACGAAGCCACCCGCGATGCCGATCGTGCAGACCAGGCTGTTGAGCAGCAGCGCCACCCCGGTCGACGCGATGACGCGGGGCACCACCAGCCGGTGGATCGGATTGATGCCGAGCACCCGCATGGCGTCGATCTCTTCGCGGATGGTGCGGGCGCCCAGGTCCGCGCAGATCGCCGTCGCCCCGGCACCGGCGACGATCAGCACCGTGACGATGGGACCGATCTGGGTGATGGTACCCAGCGCCGCACCGGCACCGGAGAGGTCTTGCGCGCCGATCTCCCGCAGCAGGATGTTGAGGGTGAAGCTCACCAGCACGGTGAAGGGGATCGCCACGAGGAGGGTGGGCACCAGCGAGACGCGGGCGATCGCCCACGACTGTTCGACGGCTTCCCGCGCCTGGAACGGACGGCGGAACAGTTCACGGGATGTCTCGACCGCGAGTGCTACGAAGTCCCCCACCCCGGCCATCGGGGCAGCAAGCCGGTTCAGCAAGTCCCCTCCTTGTGCCTGCGTGGACGTGAACCTATCACGCACCTGTTCGCGGCTCGTGATCCGCGAGGTCCTGAGAATCAAATGAGATCTTGCGCGGAAAATGTCGCACTGTCAGCGCGTTCGAAGAACGACGACAGCCGGTCACGCAGCGCCGCGGGGTCCCATTGGTCGCCGTCGGCGGTGAAGGTCTCCCGGATCGTGGGCGCCGCCATGAGCATCACGGTCGGGCCGTAGACGACGAAGACCTGCCCGCTCACCTGCCCCGCGGCCGGCCCGGCTAGGTAGCGGACCAGGGTCACCACGTGGTCGGGAGACAGCGGATCCACCTGGCCGGCCGGCGCCTCGCCGAAGACCTGCGCGGTCATCGCGGTCCGGGCGCGCGGGCAGATCGCATTCGCGGTGATCCCGTAGTTCGCGAGCGCCCGGGACGCCGACAGGGTCAGCGCGGTGATCCCGGCCTTCGCCGCACCGTAGTTGGCCTGACCGGCCGGACCCAGCAGTCCCGCCTCCGAGGCGGTGTTGATCAGGCGCCCGTAGACCGGGCCGCCGGCCTGCTTGGACCGCGCCCGCCAATACGCGGCGGCGTTCCGGTTGAGCAGGAAGTGGCCGCGCAGGTGGACGCGCACCACCGCATCCCACTGGTCGTCGGTCATGTTGAACAGCATCGCGTCGCGAGTGATGCCCGCATTGCTGACGACGATGTGCAGGCCGCCGAGTTCCTCGGTCGCCACCCGCATGATCTCCGCGGCGGTGGCCGCGTCAGCGATGTCGCCGGTCACCGGGACCGCGCGGCCGCCGGCGGCGGCGATCTCGTCGACCACGTCGCTCGCCTCGAGGGCGGCGGCCAGGTCGTTGACGATCACGGTAGCGCCGTCGGCGGCCAGGCCCAGGGCCTCGGCCCGGCCGAGGCCGGCACCGGCTCCGGTGACGACGGCGATACGACCGCTCAGCGGCTCACTCATGCAGACTCCCCTTCGAGGTAAGTAGAACCTGTTCTAACACATGCCCCCGTCGTTCGGGCGAACCGGGCGTCACCGACGACCGTCGCTCACCCCAGACTCAGCGCCGAGCGCGGACAGCTCGCCACCACCTGACGCAACTCCTCCTCGCGCTCCGGCGGCACCTCGGCCTCCAGAATCACCAGGTAGTCGTTATCGTCGAGCTCGAAGACGTCCGGGGCCATGCCGACGCAGACGGCATTGGACTCGCACAGGTCGAAATCGCACGTGACGCGCATCAGTTCCTCATCTCCTCGATCGGCCGGATGTTGACGGACCGATGATTACACGTTAGAACGTGTTTCAGAACTAGCCAAGCAGGAGAGCGTAGATGCGCATCGCGTACACCCCCGAGCAGGACGAACTCCGCCGCGAATTGCGCGCCTATTTCGCCGCGCTGATGACGCCGGAACGTCGTGCGGCACTGACCGGCGGCGACGGCGAACTCGGCGCGGGCGATGCCTACCGCGACGTCGTGAAGCAGATGGGCGCCGACGGCTGGCTCGCCCTGGGCTGGCCCACCGAGTACGGCGGTGCCGACCGCTCGATGATGGATCAGCTGATCTTCACCGACGAGGCCGCGATCGCCGGTGCACCGGTCCCGTTCCTGACCATCAACTCGGTGGCGCCGACGCTCATGGCCTACGGTACCGACGAGCAGAGGTCGTTCTTCCTGCCCCGTATCGCGGCCGGTGACCTGCACTTCTCCATCGGCTACTCCGAACCGGGCGCCGGTACCGATCTGGCCGCGCTGCGCACCAGCGCGGTGCGCGACGGCGACGACTACGTGATCAACGGCCAGAAGATGTGGACCAGTCTCATCCCCTACGCCGACTACGTGTGGCTGGCCTGCCGGACCGATGCCGGGGCGAGCGGAGCGACGGGAGATCCCCCCGCGGCCAAGCACAAGGGCATCTCGATGCTGATCGTGCCGACCACCGCGGAGGGCTTCTCGTACACGCCGGTGCACACCATGTCCGGCGTCGACACCTCGGCGACCTACTACTCAGACGTGCGGGTGCCGACGACGGCGCTGGTGGGCACCGAGGGCGGCGGCTGGCCGCTGGTGACCAACCAGCTCAACCACGAGCGGGTCGCGCTGTGCAGCGCCGCACCCATCATGACCGCGCTGCGCGAGACCGTCGAGTTCGCCGAGGCCACCTCGCGGCTGGAGATCGGCTGGGTGCGCGCCAATCTGGCGCGGGTGCGGGCGAAGGTCGAGTTCCTGAAGCTGATCAACTGGAAGATCGCCTCGATCGCGGCGCAGGGCGGCTCGCCGTCGCCCGCGGATGCGTCGGCCACCAAGGTCTTCGGCACCGAGTTCGCCACCGAGGCGTACCGGCTGCTGATGGAGGTGGTGGGCCCGGCCGCGACACTGCGGGCCGGCAGCCCCGGCGCGCACCTGGCGGGCCGACTCGAACGGTTCGCGCGCACCTCGCTGATCCTGACCTTCGGCGGCGGCACCAACGAGATCCAGCGCGACATCATCGGGATGCTCGCGCTGCAACTGCCGCCCGCCCGGCGCTGACCATCCCCGCAGGCAGGAGAGATCCCATGGACTTCACCCCCACCGAGGCCGCCGCCGAACTCGGCGCCCTGGCCGGCGAGATCGCCGCGGCGATCAGCACCCCCGAGCGCGTCGCGGAATTGGAGAGCGCCGCCGCCCCGATCGACGCGCGGCTGTGGCGCGAGCTGGGCGGCGCCGGCCTGCTGGGCGACGTGTCGTTCGGGCCGCAAGAGACCACCGCGGTCGCGACGGCCCTGGGCCGCCGTCTCGCGCGGGTCCCGTTCGGGCCGCACGCAGTGGCCGCGCTGCCGCTGGTGCGCCCGTACGGGTCGGCGTCACTGACCGACGAGCTGGTGGCACCCGCGTACACCGGATCGACGGTGCTGAGCGCCGCCGTCGAGGAGGATCTGGCCCGGCCCGCACCGGAACCGCGGACCCGCCTGACCGACGGCCGGCTCACCGGCGCGAAGGTCAACGTCCCCTACGCCGGGGCGGCGGATGCGCTGCTGGTCAGCGCCACCGGCGACGACGGTCCGGTGGTGGCGGTCGTGCGCACCGGCGCCCCCGGGGTCACGGTGACCACCGCCCCCGCCACCGGCCTGGTCCCCGTCTACACGGTCGAGTTCGACGGCGTCGTCGTGTCCGGCGCCGAGGTGCTGACCGGCGGAGTGGCGACGGTCACGCGGCTGTCCGACCTGCTCCGGCTGGCCGTGTGCGCCGAGCAGGCCGGCGTGCTGGCCGCGGCCCTCGACGCGACGGCGGCCTATGCCCGCGAACGCGAACAGTTCGGGCGGCCGATCGGGTCGTTCCAGGCCGTCGCCCAGCGTCTGGCCGACGCGTACATCGACGTGCAGGGACTCGCCCTGACCACGGCGCAGGCCGCGTGGCTGCTCTCCCCCGAGGCGGACGCCGGCGCCGCCGAGATCACCGCCGCGACCCTGACCGCCAAGTTCTGGGCCGACGACGCCGGACACCGGGTGGCCCACACCGCGGTGCACGTGCACGGCGGCGTCGGGCTGGACACCTCGTATCCGGCCCACCGCTACTTCCTGCGCGCCAAGCAGAACGAGTTCACCCTGGGCACCGCCCCCGCGGTCCTCGACGAACTGGGCGGTCTGATCGGCACCGGCGCACTCGAGTAGCCGTGCGACGCCGTCTCGCGCCACGTCCTGCGCCATCGGCGATCACGACGAACGCGGCAGCCGCACACATCCGAGTCGATCGCGACCGACTCGGACGTGCACGACTGCCGCGGAACTGTTGCCGCTTGCCGCGGATCCGCGCGCTACGACGGCCCATACGGCAGCAGCGCCATCTCCCGCGCGTTGCGCACCGCGGTCGCCAGCTGCCGCTGCTGCTGCGGCGACAGGCCGGTGACCTGCCGGGATCGGATGCGGCCCTTATCGCTGAGGAATCGCCGCAGCGAGGCGGTGTCCTTGTAGTCGAAGACCAGCGCGGGATCGGCCTTCTTCGGGGGCCGCTTGCGCGCGGCCGACTTGCTCCCCGCCGGTTTGCGCCGCGCCATCACCAGCTCGCTTTCGAGATGCCGGGCAGTTCGCCGCGGTGCGCCATCTCCCGGAACCGGATTCGCGAGACGCCCGCCTTTCGCAGGTAGCCGCGCGGGCGGCCGTCGACGGCATCGCGATTGCGCAGCCGCACCGGGCTGGCATCCCGCGGCTGCCGCGCCAGCTCTCGCTGTGCCGCATCGCGCTCGGCGACCGAGCGCGCCGGGTCGACGATGATCTTCTTCAGTTCGCGGCGTCGTTCCGCGTAGCGCGCGACGGTCTCGCGCCGTCGCGCGTCGGCGACGATCTTCGATTTCTTGGCCATGCCTTCTTCCTCAGCGTTCTTCGCGGAACTCGACGTGCTTGCGCACGATCGGGTCGTATTTCCGCAGCGTCATGCGGTCCGGATCGTTGCGCCGGTTCTTGCGCGTCACGTACGTGTATCCGGTTCCGGCGGTCGATTTCAGTTTCACGATCGGCCGCACATCGGTGCCCTTGCCGGCCATCAGACCTTCTCCCCCGCGGCGCGCAGTCGCGCGATCACCGCGTCGATTCCGTCGCGGTCGATGATCTTGATCCCGTCGGTCGAGACCCGCAGGGTCACCCGGCGGCCCTCACTGGGCACCCAGTAGTGGCGGCGCTGCAGGTTCGGCCGCCATTGCCGGTTGGTGCGGCGGTGCGAATGGGAGACCTGCTTGCCGAAGCCGGGAACCTTGCCGGTCACTTGGCAGCGAGCGGACATCATTCCTCCTTATTGATAGCGATTGGCATTAAGACGGAGGCGACGGTACCGTACGTCTCAACAAGATGGCAATCGTTACCAACAAGGAGGCACGTGTGCCCACCGCATCCGGCAAGACCCCGGTCACCCTGGTCACCGGCCTGAACCGCGAGGCCACCGCCCGCATCGCCAACACCCTCGCCGTCTCCGGCACCGCGCTCATCTCGCATGACCTGCGCGCCTTGCCCCTCGGCTACGTGGTCCGGCAGACCCGCAACGTGATCGGCGACGCCGACCTGTTCGCCATCGAGGGCGTCCAGCTGGAACACGGCTGCGCCACCTGCACCCTCCGGCACGACCTGCTGCCGATGCTGCGCACCCTGCACCGGACGCCCGGTGTCGAGCGGATCGTCGTCGTGCTCGACCCGGCGTTCGAACCCGAGCCGGTGGTCGACGAGATCGCGCACACGCTGGTCGAGTCCGAAGACCTTCCCGAGGGCACGGCCGGCGACGACGTCGAGGTGATCAGCTGCGTCACCGCGGTCGCCGCGGACAGCTGGCTGAACGACGCGACCGGCGACCTCACCGTCTGCGAAGCCGGGATCTCCGAGGTCGAGGACGAGCGCACCCTCGCCCAGATCGCGATCGCCCAGGTGCGGTTCGGCGACGTGCTGGTGATCACCGGAGCCCCGTCGCCCGATCACTACGAGGAGGCGCGGCTCTCCGCCGCGCTGCGCCGGATCAACCCCGCCGCGATCCAGCATCCGGTCGCCCACGGCGGCGCCTTCGGTATCGCGGACATGCTGATCTCGCTCGCCGCCGTCCGGCCGGAATCCCGGCGGGGCCGCGTCTCGACCATCTTCGATCCACTGCTCGACGGCTGCCCACCGCTCGACGCGGACTGCGGGATCGAGATCGTCGTCTTCGAGGCCGCCCGCCCGTTCCATCCCGGGCGCCTGCACGGCGCTCTCGACGTGCTGCTCGACGGCGTGATCTGTTCCCGCGGCCGCGTCTGGCTCACGTCGAGCAACGACGACGTCCTCTGGCTGGAGAGCGCGGGCGAGTCCCTCGGCATCGCCAAGGCCGGCCGCTGGCTGGCGGCGCGGGACGAGACCGAGCTCGACGACATCGCGCCTCAGGTACGGGCGATGGCCGCCCTCCGGTGGGACGCCCGGCACGGCGATCGGCACTCGTCGATCGTCGCCGTGACCCATCGCGCAGACGCCGCCGAGATCGAGCGCGCGCTCACCGGTGCCCTCGTCACCGACGACGAGCTCGCCCGGGGCAGCGACTACCTCGCCACCCTGGAGTCGCCCTTCGGCGACGACCACCACGACCCGTGCGATCCCGACCGCACCCTGACCCCCATCGACTCCGAGGAGACCACCCGATGAAATCCGGCATCCACCCCGCCTACGCCCCCGTCGTGTTCCGCGATGCGACCACGGGAACCCAGTTCCTCACCCGCTCCACCGCCACCTCCGAGACGACGATCGAGTGGGAGGACGGCAACGTCTATCCGCTGATCACCGTCGAGGTCAGCAGTGATTCACACCCGTTCTGGACGGGTAATCAGCGCGTTATGGACACCGCTGGGCGAGTTGAGAAGTTCCACCGCAAGTACGGCCGGCGTTCTGTTTAAGTACCCCTGCGTGTAATCGACGGTCCGGCCCGGCGCCCCAGTAGTGTGCAGGCCGGAGGTCGTCGTGACAAAGCTGAACAACTACATCGAACGCATCCGCCGGATGGACCTGAGCATCGGGGACATCAAGCGCGAGCTCCGGGAATTCCGGGACGAGACCGCACGATCGCTGGATCACACGGAGACCGCTGCCGCGATCGCCGCCCGTCGCGCGAGCCTGCGCCGGGCCGCCGCCCGCGTCGTCGTGCTGGTGCACAACCCGACCGTGTGGTCGAGTCTCGACGAGTTGGTCCGGCTGATGGACGACGCACCCGATTTCGAGCCGATCGTCGTGTCGATCCCGCATCACTACTCCGGCCTCGGGCCCAATCACGGCGAAGCCGAGGTGCACGGCGTGCTCGAGGCCGCCGGCGTGGAGCACGTCCGGCTGCCCGACGCGGCCATCGGCTCCGCGACGGCGCTGCTGCGGGCGCTCGATCCCGACATCGTCATCCGGCAGAGTCAATGGGATCAGGACGTCGACGACGCGTTCAGCACCGATGCGCTCGCCTGGGCCCGCACCATCCTGGTGCCCTACGGCACGCTGAACGTGATCCAGAACGTGCCGTGGGGCGACCCGCCGGTCAACAGCGCCGTCGACACCGCCTGGCATCGCGCGTGCTGGCTGGTGTTCGTCGCGAACGAGACCGTCCTGCGGATCGCCCGCCGCGACAGCCTGACCGGCGGCCGGCAGTTCCGCGCGCTCGGCCACCCGAAGGCCGATGCGGTCCGCGAGGTGGAGCCCGTGTGGCCGGTCCCCGAACGTGACGGTGCACGACGGCCCCGGGTGGCGTGGTCGGCCCACCATTCCATCCTCAGCGGCTGGAACGACTTCGGCGTGTTCCCCGAGATGCGGGAGGGGATGCTCGAGTGGGCGGCGGACACCCCGGACGTCGAGTTCGCGTTCTTCCATCACCCGCTGCTCATCGACACCATCGAGCGGCCGAAGAGCCCGGTCAGTCCCGCCGAGTTCCAGGACTGGCTGGCCCGGTGGAACGCGCTGCCGAACACCGCGTACTGGACGGGCCTCTACGCCTCGGCGGCCGCCGCTGCGGACGTCGTGGTCACCGACGGTCCGAGCATGCTGTCCGAGAGCCAGATCCTCGGCAAGCCGGTCCTCTTCGTCGAGCGGCCGGGCCACGTGCCCTTCAACGAGATCGGCGAGATCCTCGCCGAGGGGGTGCATCTGGTGTCGTCAGCGCAGGAGGCCAGGGCGCGGTTCGGCGACATCCTCGACGACGACCCGCTCGCCGAGGTGCAGCGGCGCAATGTGCGGCAGTTGTTCGGCGAGCCGGGTGCCGCCGGGCGGATCCTGGACGAGATCCGCGCGCAGATCGCCGTCGAACGCGGCGAGGCCTAGTTCCGAGTCCAGGTTCAGCTCAGCGTCGCCCCGAGCCGTGCGACGGCCGATTCGTATTCGGCGACCAGGCCGTCGATCAACTGTGCCACCGGCACGATCTCGTTGCAGCGGCCGACGATCTGACCGGCCGGCATCGCGACCACCTCGGCGTCGTCGCTGGCCGAGATCCGGGCGTGCGCCTCGCCGACCAGGAGATTCTGCAGCGGCATCGGGAGCGGTTCGGGCGCCCCGGGCGCGTCCCACGCGTCGGTCCATCGGGTCTTGAGCAGACGCGCGGGTTTCCCCGAGTAGACACGACGGCGGACCGTGTCGCGCGAGGTGGCTTTGAGCAGGGCGCGCTGCACGGTCGACGGGCCGTCGCCGGTGCTGCCGAGCCGGTACTCCGCGGCGGTGAGCCAGGCGGTGCCCATCCAGACGCCCTGGGCGCCGAGCGCGATCGCGGCCGCCATCTGCCTGCCGCTGCCGACGCCCCCGGCCGCGAGGACCGGCGCGCGGTCGCCGACGGCGTCGACGATCTCCGGCCACAGCACCATGGAGGTCACCTCGCCGGTGTGCCCGCCGCCCTCGTAGCCCTGGGCGATGACGATGTCGACGCCCGCGTCGAGGTGATGCAGCGCGTGGTCGGCGGTGCCGGCCAGTGCCGCCACGGCGAGGCCGCTGTCGTGCGCCTGCGCGATCACGTCGTCCGGCGGGGAGCCGAGCGCGTTCGCGATGAGCTTGATCTGCCCGTACTTGCGGGTGTGCTCGATCGCGACGTCGACGTGCGACCGCGCCACCGAGTGCAGCCAGCCCAGAACGCCGGTGTTGACCCGGTCCTGGCCGGCGGGCAGCGGCGGGACCCCGAGGTCGTCGAGCGTGCGTTCCACGAAGGCCCGGTGCTCGGGCGGGATCAGCGAGTCGAGGTCGGTCTTGGAGCCCTCGGTCGGGATCTTCGCCGGCATCACGACGTCGACGCCGAACGGCTTGCCGTCGGTGTTCTCGTGCATCCATTCGAGGACCTCGTCGAGTTCGCCGGGATCGTTGAACCGGACACAGCCGAGGACGCCGAGGCCGCCGGCGCGACTGATCGCCGCCGCCACGTCCTGACTCGGTGTGAAGCCGAAGATCGGATAGTCGATGCCGAAGCGCTCGGCGAGGCCGGTGTGAATTCCCGTCATGCGTCAAAACTAGAACGTGTTACTGTTCTGCGGCAAGACCCGGCTGTGTTCTAGGAGGATCGCCATGTCCGAACCCGAGTGCCTCGTCGAGCAGCGCGGCCACGTCCTGATCGTGACCATGAATCGGCCGGAGGCGCGAAACGCCCTGTCCGGGGACATGATGGCGATCATGGAGGAGGCGTGGGACCGGGTCGATGACGACCCCGAGATCCGCGTCGCGATCCTCACCGGAGCCGGCGGCTATTTCTGCGCCGGGGCCGACCTGAAGGCGATGAACCGCTCCGCCCCCGGTGACGCGTTCGCCAAGGGCGGCTGGGACCTCACGCGTCTGCCCGCCCTGCTGAAGGGGCGGCGGCTGACCAAACCGCTGATCGCCGCGGTCGAGGGCCCGGCCATCGCGGGCGGCACGGAGATTCTGCAAGGTACGGATATCCGGGTGGCCGGCGAGAGTGCGAGGTTCGGGGTGTCCGAGGCGAGGTGGGGCCTGTTCCCGCTCGGCGGCAGCGCGGTCCGCCTGGTCCGGCAGATCCCCTACACCGTCGCCTGCGACATCCTCCTGACCGGCCGCCACATCACCGCGGCCGAGGCCAAGGAGTACGGGCTGATCGGGCATGTCGTGCCCGACGGCGCCGCGCTGGACAAAGCGCTGGCGATCGCCGACCAGATCGCCGCCAACGGCCCCCTCGCCGTCCAGGCCATCTTGAAGACGATCCGCGACTCGGAGGGCCTGCACGAGGAGGAGGCCTTCAAGATCGACGCCGAACTGGGCGCGAAGGTCTTCCAGTCCGCCGACGCGAAGATCGGCCCCCGGGCCTTCGCGAACAAGGAGAAGCCGGTTTTCACGGGCGAGTGAGCTACGCCCGCCGTGGATCAACTCATGGTTCTGATGCGATCCACCGGCGGCCACGAGCGTCGTACCAAAGCCACCGAAGGACCGACTGCTCAGCCACCGAGAATGCGCGAGCCGTGTCACGGATCGCAGCCGCGTCAGTGTCGAAGCCACCTCGGTGCGCCCAGAAATGCCCGACCACCGCCCGCTTGAACGCCGGGGTGCGTGGCCCGGACCGACGACTGTCCATCTCCACCTCCTAGTCACCTACGCATGCGCGTAGCGCGCCTGGCGCGCCTCCTGGAACGAAGCAGCTACAGGGCCGACCCCACGGGCATCGTGGGTCAAACCTAACTGTAGTTGTTTTTGTTACTGGTGGATGCTGATCTTCTAGATACCCGAAACCCGTCAACATGTCCGAGGCTAGGCATACGGTGAAGCGACCGGAACGAAGGGTAGAAGGAACGTGCCTCCAACGGATGTCCATGTCACACTGAGCGGCCCGCTCTTACGCTCGCTCGAGCGCGACCGGCAACTCGGTCACAGCCACGTCATGTCGACGGTCTCGTTGGAGCTCGGTCCGGCTCCCAGACACGAGGCAGGGGTCCTCTGGCACATCGACCGGGAAGGAGAGCGGCTCGTCGTCCGTTATCCGCAGGTACCGGCCGGGGCGACGAACCTCGGGGTGATCACCGAGATCCGTGAGGTCGTCGGCACCGGGCATCTCCGCATCGAGTTGGCGATGAACGTCCAGAAGACTCCGCCGACCAGGATTCCGCCAGACCTTCAGGCCGAGTTGAAAGCGGCGAGCGGCAAGGCGTTCCGCTCGAAGCTCGTCGTGGTTCCCGAACACGAACGACCCGGTTGGGCTGCGCGACGTCTCCTCCGATCGGCGGGATTCGCCGTCGACGCGGGCTCGCTCAGTATCTCCCCGAAGTACCGGGCGGACCTCGGACCACGACGCGGCGGCGCGATCCCCTACGTCGAGATCACCGCCACCGGTATCCCGGCCGATCAAGAGAAGTTCAACGCAGCCCTGGCCAACGGCATCGGCAAGGGCAAGAACTTCGGCCTCGGCCTCATCCAGACCTTCCCCATCGAGCACTAGGAGCGATCGTGTCCGACCTCTACGAGAACATCCGCGCCATCATCGACGACCCGCGCTCGGCCGCCCTGGTCACGGAGTCCGGGTACACCCCGGCGAGCGGCCCCGGCAAGCCGATTGCTCCACCCACGTACGCGGGCGACGAACCCGGCAAGTCCCGATTCGCGTACACCGACGCGGCTTTCATCCCGGTCGCCGATGAGCGAGGCTGGCACAGTCGCATCCGGCGAGATGAGCAAGGATCACCGGTCACGGCGCCGCAGGTCGTCGTGAATTCGACCCCCGCCGAGTCCGGCCGCGCCGAGGAAGCCGCGTGGATGTTCGAGCGGCGTATCGATCCCGAGTTCAGGTGGCCGGGAATCACCGTCACCAAGCCCGCACAGGCGATCATCAATGCGGCGATCGACGCCGCGATCACGAAGACCAAGGTTGGATCGGACACCGCCGAGCGGATCCGCGCCGAAGCACTCGATGTCTTCGACGAGTTCGAAGTCTCCACGTGGACCCTCGCTCATCGTCAGGCGGACGCCTGGATCAAGTACGCGAACGATCCCGGCGGCAAGCAGATCTGGCAGGGCGGCACGATCCGCGAACTGATCACCCGTGCCGGTGCGAGCGACGGCGACACGCTGTACTCGAACTTCGTCAACGCCGGCACGTTCGGGATGTGGCTGTCCTCCGGCGTCGCCCGCCGCCACCGGATTCCGCGCGCCTACAGCTCCGAGATCGTCGGTTTCGAGGCGCGGCCCATCCAGCGGGCCGCGACGAAGCTCGACGTCGCGGGAGGTGCGGCCAGGGAGACCGCACTCAACACCGTCGATGGTGAACTGGTCGAGGCGAAGGGGCACAAGCCCTCCGACATGGGGTTCGGCCCGGTGCCGACCTCGCCGCACGACGCGGCGTTCGCCTGCGGTTCGGTCCTACAGCAGGGATCCATCTCCCTGCCGGTGTTCCGCTCATTCCAGTTCGGCGACGATCGCGACCGCCGCAAGCAGTCCGCCGCGGCCGCGGTGTTCACCCTTCTCGCCATCACCGGCCATGAACTCGCCGCCGAAAGCGGCTTCCTCCGCTCCGAGTGCAACCTGGTCCGCGAATCCGCGCGCTGGGGGTGGCGCCGGGCTTCCGCCACCGGCGCCTCCGGCATCGAGGAGCTCGACGTTCCGGACGCCGATACCGCGGCGGCGGCCCTCCTCGCCGCGGTCGAGGCCGCGGCCGAGGTGGGGCTGCAATTCGCCGATCCCATCACGGTCCAGATGTCTCCGGTGCAGGCCGCCGTCGTCGCCGAGCGGGTGGCCCGGGAGACCGCCAAGTCGACCGGTTCCGACGAGTAGTCATGGTGCACATCCGCGTCGACTACCTGGCGCGACCACAGTTCCACGGCCTCGATGGCCACGGTCGTCAAGAATGGCCGCCCAGCCCGCTGCGCCTGCTCGGAGCACTGATCTCCGGAGCATTCGCCCGCACCGACCCGGCCGAGCGAACCGAGTCCCTGGCCGCGCTCGAACGTCTCGCCGTGACCGTGCCGCCGGTCATCCACGCGCCCGAGCGGGTCCGGCTGGATCATCCCGACACCTACACGGAGAAGTCCGCACCGGCCGGCGCCAAAGCCACCACGGGATCCCTGGAGGACTTCCTCGACCTCACCCACACCGGCATGTCCACGGCATCGAGGACGGCGAAGCCTGTCCGCGGCATCCTCCTGGCCGAGCCCACGATCATCTTCGATCTGGGATCGATCGGCGATGACGACATACAACCGCTGCGGAACGCGGCGGCGGCCGTCGGGTACTTCGGCCGGTCTCAGGACCATGCCGTGATCTCGGTGTGCGAAGGGTCGCCCGGCCCCGGCGCACTCAAGCACGTGTTCGATCCGCACCCGGACCCGAGCGGACCCCAGCGCGGCTGGACCAGCTCGTCGGTGGCCTGGTTCGAGGCCCGGCATCAGGCGATCATGACCAATCCCGGAAGCCCACTGCCGTCCGATGCGGGTGCCTTCACTCGACTCAAATACGCGGAACGCCGTTCGGACAGTCTCCAGACCTCGCGAGGTGCACCAGAACCGTCTCACGGAGAACTGTCCGCGGTGATGCTCAACCGCGGAGTCCGGCCCGGCGACATCCCCCGGCTGCTGCGGAAGATCGGTGAAGTCGCCGACACGACAGTCATCCCGCTGGTGAACTTCAACCAGCCGAAGAGTCAGTGCTACGGCTTCGCCGTTTCCGGGCCACTCGCCACACGCCTGGACACCGTCTCCCGGATCCGCGATCGGCTCGGGAGCCTCGCCTCCGATGAGACCGGCGCCGACAGCGCCCTCTTCCACCGGTACGCGGTGATGACGACCGGAGAGCACTGGATCACCGCGACGCCCATTCGGGCCTTCGGCCATCCCTTGATGCTGCAGCGAGCCTTATCCGAGGCGTTTGCAGGCGACGTACGCATCATGGAGCTGTCGACCGCGCCGCTCGACCGTTGGCAACAGCGGCTCCCGAATCTCGACCTCACCGACGGCCTGAGTCAGTGGTTCGTCCGATTCACCACCACCGAGAAGAATCCCGCCCCCACGATGGTCGGCGCATGCACCGAACTGGGTTTCGGTCTGTGCGTTCCGATCCCGCCCTCACGAGGTGACCGATGACGCCGTTTCCTTCGTTCGACGAGTTCTTCTCCGCCGTCACCGACCACGCACCGTTCGCCTGGCAGTCCCACCTGGCCGAGCGGGTCAGGGCCACCGGGCGATGGCCGAGCGCCATCGACGTGCCGACCGGGCTCGGCAAGACGTCGTGCATCCACATCGCCGTGTACGAACTCGCGCGTCAACTTCATACGAAGTGCCCGCGGACGGCCCCGCTCCGGATCTATCACGTGATCGACCGCAACAGCGTCGTGCTCCAATCCGCCGATGATGTGACTGTTCTCGCGAAGGCGCTCAACGATCGGGCCGACGGCGTGCTGAAACCCGTCGCGGCGGCGCTCGCGACTGCCCTCCCGCCGTTGCACCCGTCGGAGAAGCCCGGACACCAAGCGGTGAAACACCATGCGGCAGTGGCTCGCGCACGCTACGACGGCACGCTCCGGGTCGGTGATCCGCAACGCACCTTCGGCTGCATGATCACGTCGATGACCGCGCACCAGTTCATGTCCCGGATCCTGTTCCGGGGATTCGGCGTCGGCGCGAAGAACCGTTCGATCGACGCCGGCCTGACCGGGGTCGACAGTCTGGTCCTCTTCGATGAGCCGCATCTCAGTGAGCCGTCATTGTCCGCGCTCGCCGACATCACCCGGCTACAAGGACCGACGACGCGGATCGGCCTCCCCGGTCTGCAGGTCGTCACGCTCGGGGCGACGCGCCGGCCTCCCCGGAAAGACGAGCGCGCTCCAGATCCGAGCAGCGTCTTCGCGTACGAGCCCGGCGCCGGTCGAGCCAGCGCGGCCGAACGCCGGTTCAACGCGCGACGCGATATCACGCTGTCCATGGTGACCGGAAAAGGCGAGAGCACGTTCACCAAGCAGATCGTCAACCATGTACGTGACTACTGCGCGGACGAGCCCTCCGCATCGATCGGCGTCATCGTCAACACCGTGGCGATGGCGCAGAACGTTGCGGGCCGACTGCGCGAACTCGGGCTGCCTGCAGACCTCATCACCTCACGGGTGCGGCCGATCGACCGCGAAGCACGACTGCCCGAGCACGCGGGGAATCTCGCTCGCGTCACGGTGGCGACGCAGTGCATCGAAGTCGGCGTCGACCTGTCCTTCGATCACCTGATCACCGAGGCGTGTCCGATGCCGTCTTTCATCCAGCGGATCGGGCGGCTTAATCGCTTCGGTAGCCCGGACTCTCCGGGCACCGGGTTCTTGGTGACCGGGCAGACGAACAAGAAGGCTGTGGTTCGCGACGGAACAGCCGCGGTGTACGGCCCCGGCCCGGTGGTCGAAACCGTGGAGTATCTGGGAGAGGTCGCCCAGGATGGCGTGATCGACGCGTCGCTGCGTGCACAGCAGGAGTGGTCGGAGGATGTCCGGTTCTGGCCAGAAGGCGACCGGTGCGCCACCCTCACGGACGCGACCGTGAACGGCCTGACGATCACGAACCCGCCAGTGAGGCCGGACGTGTTGGTCGACGCTTTCATCCTCGGGCCGGACGCGCGGCCGAACACCGATGTCCGGGTGGCTTGGCGTGCCATCCTCGGCACCGACGAACTGGCCGACTGCCGACCTCTCAACGGCGAGTTCGTCAGTGTTCCGATCGGTGCGCTGCGCCCGATCCTCGAAGGGAGTCGACGGTCCGCTGTGGGCCTGTCGGACGCAGGCGGAAGTGTGCCCGAGGAGCAGGCCCCACAGTCCGGACCGATTCCCGACTACTACGTGCGCGTCGACGGATCATGGCTCCAATACGGATCTCTCGCGCCGGGGCGCGACGTCGTGATCGACGCCGACGCCGGCGGGTACACCCCGGACGGCTGGAACCCGTCGAGTAGATCGCCCGTCGACGATCTGTCGGCGGTCGGTGCGCTCGGCGAGGTCGCGCCACCACGGACTCTGGCATTTCCGCTCATTGAGGCGACCCTGCTGCCCGTCGTCGAGAGGGGCTGGATCAGTACGGATTTCGTCGCCTCGTTGCTCAGCCGGATCGAAGACACCGAGGAATTCGATCCCACTGAACGTGCGGCATTGAAGGCACTGATCAACGACGAACTCGACCGGTTCGATACGGACGGCCCCAAACGGGCACGCATTTCGGATGTCGTGCTGGAACAGAGCGGTCAGTTGTTGGCGCAGATCGCGGCAGCGACGAACAAGACGATCGACGGCAGGTCCCAGCTCCTCGACGACCACCTGGCGCAGGTTGGCGAGTGGGCCCGCGAAGATGCCACGGCGATCGGGCTACCCAAGCCCCTCGTCGACGATATCGCCACAGCAGGTCGCTTCCACGACATCGGCAAAGCGGCCGCGGTGTGGCAGCGCATCGCGAACCGGGGCCGAGTGCCGGATCAGCCAACGGCGAAGTACTCCTACCGTGTTCCGGCGGGGCGCTGGATTTCGGTCGCTCGCAGTCTCGGTTTTCCACTCGGCTGGCGGCATGAGTCACTGAGTTACCTACTCGGCGTCCTGTACGGCCTTTCACCGCTGGCCTGCCATCTGATCGGCAGCCACCACGGTTGGTTCCGGCCGTTCGTTCGGCCCGCAGACGGGCCTGGCGATCTGCTTACCGACGCCGAGAAACAGTCACAACTTCTCGGCGCGGACTACTCCGACACGTTTGCGGCACTGAACTCGGAGTTCGGGCCTTGGGGCCTGGCGTACCTGGAAGCTGTTCTGCGACTGTCCGATTGGCGGGCTTCGGAATACCCGGCGAAGCAGAGCACCTCGGCCGAGCCCGTGCAGGCCACTCAGTCGATGTCGACGGAGCAAGCACCCGTATCCGGCGAGCCTTACCGGAACGAGATCGAGTTGACCGGGCTGACGTCGACGCCGACGGCCGGCTGGTTCTCCGTCCTGGGATTGCTCGGTGCCGCCGAGCGGCGCGGGATCCGGGCAGCGGTCTGCTGGCGGCCGGTGGGTGGGGCCGACGATCGTCCGTCGCTTCCTGTGCTCCGGCTCGACGCCGAGCTGGCCGATCTCGTCGCGGATATCTGGTCGGGCGATTGGTTCTGGTCGGCGGACAAACTCGTCCGCGGACATCTTGACCAGGCCCTGTTCGTCAAGTCGCACAAGATCGCCGATCCGAGCGAGGTCGGCGACCTCCTGCGCGAGGCGGACGCGAGTACCAGTCTGGTCACCGGCGTCATCAACGACACGGTGAGCGCCGTCCCAAAGTTCGAGCTGGCGATCCCGGCGATCGCAAACAACTCGTCGTTCGGGCCGATCACGCGCCGAGTCCTCGAATTTCCGTCGGCCGACGGCTTCGCCGCACTGACGGACACCTCCGCCGGCTACATCGACGAGAACTTCGACGGCGGTTTCGACCGCCCCACTGCGATCCAGCCGCTGGTCAACGGCATCGGCGAACACGGGAAACGGCAGAGCCGCGGTTTCCTGGCGCCGTTCATCCTCAACGGATTCGCCGCACTGGGCATGCCGCCCGCCGGCGGCCACGGTGTTTCCCGCAGAACCCTGACGCTGCCGTTGCCGGGCCGATTCACCACTCTCGCCGCACTGCGCACCCTCACCCGTCTCGGCGCCCAACCTCGGTGGGCCTGGTCCGCGATCGACTGCGAATGGATCCTTCACGGCCAGATCATTCAGCCCACGAAGTACGAGAAGTGCTGGAACGTCGAATACGCCCGGCGCCCGGAACGGAACTCATAGCGGAACGACTGGTGTCGCCGCATTCGGCCAGGTCAAGAAGTGTCTTCCCCGCGCACGCGGGGGTCGTCCGAGACACCGCAGCATGACCCCGACACCGGCCGAGTCTTCCCCGCGCACGCGGGGGTCGTCCCGCGAGCTTCCGGGACCGGCCGATAGCCGCTATGTCTTCCCCGCGCACGCGGGGGTCGTCCACGCGCGCCCATCTGCCCCTGCGGCGGCAGGTCTTCCCCGCGCACGCGGGGGTCGTCCGTCGTGTACGAGACGACGATGCGGGAGACGACCGTCTTCCCCGCGCACGCGGGGGTCGTCCGGCCGAACCGAAGCATTCGACCTCGCCCGCCGCGTCTTCCCCGCGCACGCGGGGGTCGTCCTGGCGAACATGGCTGGGAAGAAATCAGAGCTGGGTCTTCCCCGCGCACGCGGGGGTCGTCCCTCGGCCCCGGTTTCGACGCGTGGGGCGAGGACGTCTTCCCCGCGCACGCGGGGGTCGTCCCGTACCGGCACCTTCCGGCGGAAGCTGTATCTGGGTCTTCCCCGCGCACGCGGGGGTCGTCCCCCGGCCCTGCGCTTCGACCGCATCGTCATCAGGTCTTCCCCGCGCACGCGGGGGTCGTCCCTGACCCTTGATCGTCTTCCACATCGACGTCGCGTCTTCCCCGCGCACGCGGGGGTCGTCCCACGCTCAGCACGAACTTGCGCGCCTCCGAGTTGTCTTCCCCGCGCACGCGGGGGTCGTCCCCCCTGGCCGCGCAGTCGTTCCAGCACCGACAGGTCTTCCCCGCGCACGCGGGGGTCGTCCTGCCTGCTGATTCCAGTCGATCTTCATCCGTTGGTCTTCCCCGCGCACGCGGGGGTCGTCCCTCCTCGCGCGCAAGGCTCGGCTTGGCCACTCGGTCTTCCCGCGCACGCGGGGGTCGTCCCGTGACGACCAGCAGCCGCTGGCCCTTCGCGTCGTCTTCCCCGGGCACGCGGGGGTCGTCCCTCAGGGAGCGCTCGGAGACAGCACGACCCCGAGTCTTCCCCGCGCACGCGGGGTCGTCCCCGGGCCGGCGCGCCGTGGTACATCAGCTGCGCGTCTTCCCAGCGCACGCGGGGGTCGTCCATGGGACTGCGCCAGGATATTGACGATGCAATTGTCTTCCCCGCGCACGCGGGGGTCGTCCCACCTTTCGCGACTCATCTGGCTCGTCGTCCTTGTCTTCCCCGCGCACGCGGGGGTCGTCCCCCGCCCTGACCGTCGACTACCAGCGGGGCGCGGTCTTCCCCGCGCACGCGGGGGTCGTCCTTCGGGCAGGATGAGGACCTTGGGTGTCCGCTCGTCTTCCCCGCGCACGCGGGGGTCGTCCCGCTTCGAGGCCGTCGACCATGCGCTGCGGCAGGTCTTCCCCGCGCACGCGGGGGTCGTCCTAGCCGGAGCCACCACCGGCCCCAACATCAAAGGTCTTCCCCGCGCACGCGGGGGTCGTCCCGTGCCGGGGCTGCCGTCGGACCAGACCGGTACGTCTTCCCCGCGCACGCGGGGGTCGTCCGGCCCGTGAACAGATGTGGGAGATGATGGACGCGTCCTCCCCGCGCACGCGGGGGTCGTCCCCTCGCGCGGGCCGCGCACCGCCGTCACCACCGGTCCTCCCCGCGCACGCGGAGGTCGTCCGGTTCTCTACCGGCGGTCGGCGGTCGATCAGTGGTCTTCCCCGCGCACGCGGGGGTCGTCCCGGGTCGACGTTCCTCGTCGGAGAGAAAGTCACGTCTTCCCCGCGCACGCGGGGGTCGTCCCAAGCTGGTCCTGGGCGCCTACCACAACGCTGAGTCTTCCCCGCGCACGCGGGGGTCGTCCTGGGGATGAGCGTAAAGGCAGAGTGAACGCTAGGTCTTCCCCGCGCACGCGGGGGTCGTCCCACGGCGGCGTAGTCGGGGTTGACCATGGTGCGGTCTTCCCCGCGCACGCGGGGGTCGTCCCTATCCGCTGTTGCAGGCCCGGCGCCGCGGCGAGTCTTCCCCGCGCACGCGGGGGTCGTCCCGGGACGCCCTGGTACAGGGCGTTCCAGTCTCGGTCTTCCCCGCGCACGCGGGGGGTCGTCCCGCGTCATCGCCGTACGCCCAGTCATAGAACCGCGTCTTCCCCGCGCACGCGGGGGTCGTCCCGTGATCGAGCGGTCGCCGTCGGATTCGTCGCCGTCTTCCCGGCGCACGCGGGAGTCGTCCCTCATGCTGAAAGTTGCGGATGATGTGGGGCTCGTCTTCCCCGCGCACGCGGGGGTCGTCCCCATTTCGAGTTCGTCCCGGTCCAGCGGAGCGTGTCTTCTCCGCGCACGCGGGGGTCGTCCCATCGCCGCCCACACGTCGGCGGTGGCCTGCGCGTCCGCCCCGCGCACGCGGGGCGGGCGCGGCGATCCGGGCAGCCCGGTCCGGATAGTGCCAAGCCGGGGTTCGCAGTGAGCACTGAATCGGCATTCTGGCGGCCAGCACGACTAGCACCCGAGCACCAGCAACCACGCACGTCGAATCACCCCGACGGCATTCGCCTCCGACACGCACGATTCGCCGCGTCGGCGCAATCGGCGGACCGCCATCGAGATGAGCCCCGCCTGAGACACATCCCCGAATGCGTCCCATTCCTCCGATCCGACTAACACCTACCACGACCAAACCGACATACGAGACAGGACGCACCCGCGACACCGCACTCAAGGAGGAGTCTCATGTCGGACCGATCAACTCGCCGCCTGCCCGCTCGGACCCGGATCGCGGCAGCCGCGGTGGCAACAGCCGCGGCCGCGGCAGCACTCGTCGCCGGGACCGGGACGGCCGAGGCGGCCACCAAGGAGTATCCGCTCCACGACTGCATCAACGTCAGCCCGAACATCGTCGACATGCCGTACATGCCCTCGCGCGTGATCATCTCCGAGTACGCGGGCACCACCTACATGCAGGTCGACTACAGCAGCCTCTGGATCGGCGTCGGGTACGACTCGGTCGCCCGACTCGACTGGCACAACCTCAAGACCAACAAGCGCGGCACCCTGGTCGACCACAGCGTGGTCCGCCCACCCAACACGGGCGTCCACAACTTCACCATCAAGCGCAGCACGTTCGGCCCGGGCAAGGTCAACGTCACGCTGAGCACCGTGAACCGCAACGCCCTCTGGGCGATCCCCGCGCGCAGTTGCAGCGGCACCGTCGTCGCGCCGTGAGACTGGACCCCGGGGCGGCCCGCCGATAGCGTCGGGGCATGCGTAAGCCCGACCGACTCGTCGCCGCCGGTGCCTGGCTACTGGAGAACGGACACCGCACTCTCCTGGCCCTCACCGGCGGCCGCTTCCCGAAAACCGTCGCCGGAATGCTCCCGATCGAGTTGCACACGGTCGGCCGCAAGTCGGGCAAGCTGTACTCCACCCTGCTGACGTCGCCGGTACAGGACGCCGACCGGATCGTGGTCGTCGCCTCCAAGGGCGGGCACAGCGACCACCCCGACTGGTACAAGAACGCGATCGCGACGCCGGACATCACGGTGACGGTCGACGGCACGACCCGAGCGATGCACGCCCGCACCGCCACGCCGGCCGAGCGGGCCGAGCTGTGGCCCCGCGCCGTCAAGGCCTACCGCAGCTACGAGGGCTACCAGCGCAACACCGACCGCGAGATCCCACTCCTGATCCTGGAGCCGCGGCCGGCGGACTGACGCCTCACAGCAGAGCCCCCAGTTCGGCGATCGTGCCGGCGTCGCGCGCGGTGACCATCAGGGTCGTCACCCCCGCCGACGACCAGTCCGCCAACTGCGCTCGCACCTCCTCGGCCGTGCCCACCAGCATCGTCTCGCGCACCATCTCGTCGGGCACCGCCGCGACGGCCTCCGCCTTGCGGCCGGACAGGAACAGCCGCGTCACGTCGTCGACGACGGCGCCGTACCCCATCCGCCGGTACAGATCGGCGTGGAAGTTGCGCTCCTTCGCACCCATGCCACCCACGTACAGCGCCGTCGACGGCCGGTAGCGATCGAGGGCGGCGGGCACATCGTCGGTGACGACGCACTGCGCGGTCGCCGCGATCTCGAAGTCGTCCCGCGCACGGCGCGCCCCCGGCCGCGCAAAACCCTCGTCGAGCCACTCGCCGAACATCGGCGCCATCCGCGGCGAGAAGAAGATCGCGAGCCAGCCGTCGGCGATCTCCGCGGTCTGCGCGACGTTCCGCGGCCCCTCCGCCCCGAGCCAGATCGGGATGTCCGCCCCCTCCCGGGCCAGCACCTCGCGCACGACCCGCACGTACTCCCGGGTCCGCGCCAACGGCCGGGCGAACGACTGCCCGTACCACCCCTCGACCACCTGCGGCCCGGAGACGCCGAGGCCGATGATGTGCCGTCCGCCGGTCAGCCGGTCGAGGGTCAGCGCGGCCGTCGCCAACGACTCCGCCGGTCGCGCCGACAACTGGGCGACGGCGGTGCCCAGCCGCACGGTCGACGTCGCCGCACCCCACCACGCCAGCGGCGTGTAGGCGTCGCTCCCCCACGACTCGGCGGTGAACACCGCATCGAAACCGGCCTCCTCGGCCGCACGGATCAGCTCCGGTGCACCGGCGATCGGTCCCGCGCCCCAATAGCCCAGTTGCAGACCCAGTTTCATCGACATCCTCCACCGCACAATGGTTGCGCCCAATACTAGAACCTGTTCTACTTTTCAGTGTGACCATCAGCCCAGAAGTCGAGGTTCCCGTACCGGAGACGGCGATCCTGGAAGCCGATCTCGCCATCTCGTTCGACTACACGCGCTCACTCGGACCCGTACTCTCGCCGTTCGCGCTGGCCCTGCGCGACGGCCGGATCCTCGGCGGCCGCACCAGCGACGGCCGAGTCCTGGTGCCGCCCGTCGAGTTCGACCCGGTGACCGGCGCACCGACCACCGAACTGATCGAGGTGTCCACCGACGGCACCGTGACGACCTGGTCGTGGCAGCCCGAACCCCTTGCCGGACAACCGCTCTCACAGCCCTTCGCCTGGGCCCTGATCCGGCTCGACGGTGCCGACAGCGCACTGTTGCACGCCGTCGCGGTCGACGGCCCGGAGCAGATGTCGACCGGCATGCGGGTACGCGCCACTTGGCGAGCCGCCCGGACCGGGCGCATCGACGACATCGAGTGCTTCGTCCCCTTCGACGGAGCTCAGGGGGCGGACGACGGAGCTCAGGGGGCGGACGACGAAACCCGCACCACCGAGATCATCCATCCCGCCGCGGACGACAGCGAGCTCGTCACCCTCACCACCCCGGTCGCCCTGAACATCCGGCACTCGGCCACCGAGGAGGAGTCCTGGTACCTCGACGGGCTCAAGAACGGCCGGCTCATCGGCGGCCGAGTCGCCACCGGCGAGGTGTACTTCCCACCCCGCCAGGCCAGCCCCGCGGACGGGTCGCGCACGGCGTCGCGCGTGGAACTCCCGGACACCGGCATCATCACGACCTTCTGCATCGTCAACGTACCGTTCCTCGGTCAGCAGATCACCCCGCCCTACGTGGCGGCCTACGTGCTGCTCGACGGCGCCGACATCCCGTTCCTGCACCTGATCCTCGACTGCCCGGCCGATGAGGTCCGCATGGGCATGCGCGTGCGGGCCGTCTGGCGGCCCGAAGACGAGTGGGGCCACACGCTCCGCAACATCAGCCACTTCGCGCCGACCGGCGAGCCGGACGCCCCGTTCGAGTCGTACCGGAACCACCTGTAGAGAGAACGCACCATGACACAGTCGCCACCGCGCGTCGCCATCGTGGGCTTCGCCCACAGCCGCAACGTCCCGGCCACCACCGGCACCACCAACGGCGTCGAGATGCTGATCCCCTGCTTCGACCGCCTCTACAACCAACTCGGCATCACGCGCTCCGACATCGGGTTCTGGTGCAGCGGATCGTCGGATTACCTTGCCGGACGGGCCTTTTCCTTCATCTCCGCGATCGACGCGATCGGCGCCGTGCCACCGATCAACGAGTCGCACGTCGAGATGGACGGGGCCTGGGCGCTCTACGAGGCCTGGGTCAAGATCCTCACCGGCGAGGTCGACGTGGCCCTCGCCTACGGGTTCGGCAAGGCCTCCGCGGGCAACGCCGACGCCACTCTCGCCCTGCAGACCGACCCGTACACCGTCGCCCCGCTCCTGCCCGACGCCCGTTCCCTCGCCGGGCTGCAGGCCCGCGCCGGACTCGACGCCGGCGCATGGACCGAGCGCGACATGGCCGAGGTCGCCGCACGTACCACGGGCGACGACCCCGACGACCTGCTCGCCGCCGACTACGTCGCCGATCCCCTGCGCGCGCACGACATCGCCCCATACGCCGACGCCGCCGCCGCGGTCGTGATCGCCACTGAGGAACGCGCCCGGGAACTCACCGAGAACCCTGCCTTCGTCACCGGGTGGGATCACCGGATCGACTCGCCGAATTTCGGCGCCCGCGATCTGACCGAATCCCCGTCGACCGTCCTCGCCGGCGACACCGCGTTCGGGTCGCGTAGCCGCATGGTCGACGTCGCCGAGCTCCAGGCGCCGTACACGCACCAGGAACTGATCCTCCGGAAGGCTCTCCGGCTGCCGGACACCACACGCATCAATCCGTCGGGTGGCGCTCTGACCGGCAACGCCCTGTTCTCCGGCGGACTCCAGCGGATCGGCTACGCCGCCCACGCGATCCTCACCCGGCAAGCGGGCACCGCGGTGGCCCACGCGACCAGCGGACCGCTGCTCCAACAGAACATGGTCGTGACCCTCGCCGGAGGTGAGAACTGATGGGCCGCAACAGATCCGCGGTGCTCGGTACCGGGCAGACAAAGTACGTCGCCAAGCGCACCGATGTCACGATGGCCGGGATGGTCCGCGAGGCGATCGACCGTGCTCTCGCCGACGCCCAGGTGGAGATGGCCGAGATCGACGCCATCGTGATCGGCAAGGCGCCCGATCTCTTCGAGGGATCGATGATGCCGGAGCTCGCGATGGCCGAAGCGATCGGCGCGGTGGGCAAGCGGCTGATCCGTGTCCACACGGCCGGATCGGTCGGCGGCTCCACCGCAATCGTCGGTTCGTCGCTGGTGTCGTCCGGGGTGCACCGCCGGGTGCTCGCGGTCGCCTGGGAGAAGCAGTCCGAGTCCAACGCCATGTGGGCGCTCTCGATCCCGGTCCCGTTCACCATGCCCGTCGGCGCGGGTGCGGGCGGCTACTTCGCCCCGCACGTCCGCGCCTACATCCACAACTCCGGGGCCCCCGCCCACATCGGCGCGATGGTCGCCGCCAAGGACCGCCGCAACGGCGCCCGCAATCCCCTCGCCCACCTCCACCAGCCCGACCAGACGGTCGAGAAGGTGATGAGCTCGCAGATGCTGTGGGATCCGATCCGCTTCGACGAGACGTGCCCGTCGTCCGACGGCGCCTGCGCGGTGGTGATCGGCGACGAGGCCGCGGCCGACGCGGCGGTCGCCGACGGCCGGCCGGTGGCCTGGATTCATGCGACGGCGATGCGCACCGAGCCGCTCGCCTACAGCCACCGCAATGTCGTCAGCCCGCAGGCCGGGCGCGACGCCGCCGCGGCGCTCTGGCGCGACGCCGGGATCACCGATCCGCTCACCGAGGTCGACGCCGCCGAGATCTACGTGCCCTTCTCCTGGTTCGAGCCGATGTGGCTGGAGAACCTGGGCTTCGCGAAGCAGCACGAGGGTTGGAAACTCACCGAGGCCGGGGAGACGGAGATCGGCGGAAAGCTCCCGGTCAACGCCTCCGGCGGGGTGCTCAGCTCCAATCCGATCGGCGCCTCCGGGATGATCCGCTGCGCCGAGGCCGCCATCCAGGTGATGGGCAAAGCCGGCGACCACCAGGTCGCGGGCGCCCGCAAGGCCCTCGGCCACGCCTACGGCGGCGGTTCGCAGTACTTCTCGATGTGGCTCGTCGGAGCGGACCGGCCGTAGCTCGAGGTGCGGTTTCGAGACGCCCCCAGGGGCCTCGAAGCTCCCCAGCCGGCGGGCACGAGTCCGGTCGTGCAACCCGACCGAAGGAACCTCGGCGGGCGGACACCGGGCCGGACGGAAGCCGCCCCGCCGACGGGCAGGTGCGCCCGGCACCCCGCCGACACCTACCGCCGGCCCGCCCGGTTCCAGCCGGCCCACTCGCCTGCTGTCCCGTGGCTGCCCGACCGCCACGAGACAGCAGTCGACGGCACAGACCCGACCGGAGCACACCACCGGCGCGCCCGATTCTCATTCCCGGCTGCTCGCCTGCTGTTCCACGGTCCTGGACCACCACGGAACAGCAGCCGACCGGCGAGACTGAGAGGAGCAGGCGCTACCAGCGGGTGGTGGAGGTCGCGGTCAGCTTGAATCCGTGCGCGGCGGACGGGGTTTCGCACTGCACACCGCCCGCGAAGGCCGCGCACACGAAGACCCCGTTGGGCAGCGAGCGGCCGGTCGGCAGTTCCTTCGGGCGCGCGGGCCCGTGCTTGTCTCCCGGCGCCGACGAACCCGGGAAGGTCACGGCACCGGCGGCGGTCAGCTCCACCGAACCGGCACCCTTCGGCTGCGTGCCCGGTGCGAGTTCGCCGGAACAGACGACCGTCGCCCGGGTCATGTCGCACACCCACCGGCCGCCACCCGCGGCGAAACGGTAGTCGACATCGCTCCCCGTCCGCAGGAATCCCTCGCCGGAGACCACCTCGCCCGGCACCACCCGGTCGGCCGGCGGCTTCCCGGCGGCCGGACTCGGGGTCGTCGGACTCGTCACGACGCTCGAGGCCACGACGCTCGAAGCCGCGCGACCCGGTGCCGAGCGCGTCGTCGACGACGGGGTCCGTGCCGCCGTCGCGCTCTCCGATCCGGCCAGGGAGACCGAGGCACTGGAGGCTTCCGACGAGTCACCGCCGCAGGCGGTCAGAGTGGACGCGAGGGCCGCGGCGGAGACGGCCGCCAGGAAGAGTCGTCGCATACGCCCAGCGTAACGGCAGCAATGGGCCGGACCGCCAAGCGACGTGCCGCACACCATGCCTAAGGCCCACCTAAGAAAAGCGAGGTCTAGCTTTTCATTCGGACCATGGTCCGGTTAGTCTCGCAACGTCCGATTCGCGAACCAGGAGGAACTCCATGACCCGCGCCCAGCAAGGCCAGTCCGTCGCCACCACCATCGCCCGGGTGATTCTCGGCATCATCTTCTTCGCCCACGGCTGGCAGAAGTTCGTCACCAACGGCATCGGGAATGTCGCCGACGGTTTCCAAGCGATGGGCGTGCCCGCACCGACCTTCTCCGCATGGTTCGCCGGGATCGTCGAACTCGTCGGCGGCGCCGCGCTGATCGTCGGGCTCGCGGTCCCGCTGGTCGCCCTGCTGCTGATCATCGACATGATCGGCGCGATCTTCACCGCGCACATCGACCAGGGCTTCTGGGCGTCGAACGGCGGCTACGAACTGCCGCTCGCCCTCATCGCCGGCCTGATCGGCATCGCCGTCGCGAACCAGGGAGTCCTGTCCGTCGACGGCAATCTGCTGGCACGCCGACGCCGCTGACCCGGTGGTCTCGACCGCGATGCCGGTCGAGCGGAGCATCCACGGCGGCCGAGCGGAGCGCATGGCGGTCGAGGTCTCGGCTCCGCTCGACCAGCGTCCGGATCAGGCCGGGCGCAACGACTTCATCGTCGCCTCGATCTCCCAGAAGGCCCGCAGAGCGACGAGATTCCCGTCCGCGTCCGCCTTGTACGTGAAGACCCCCTCGGCTTCGGAGACGTACCCGCCGATGTGCGTGACGATCTTCCCGGTGTAGGCCACCTCGTCACCGCAGATGATCTCCCTGTCGAAGACGAAGTCGATCCGCTCGGTGGTGCCGATGGTCTTGTCCCAGAACTCCGAGAGCTGCCGCGCCCCGCGGTGTCCGGCACCGGCTTCGTCGAACATCGACGGCCCGACGGGATCCTCGACGATCCCGTCGGCCGCGAAGTTCGCGAGCCACGCCTCCTTGTCGCGAGCCATCACCGCGTCGCGGGAACGACGTCCCGCCAGCACCGCGGGATGGTGCTCCCGGTCGATGTTCAGGTAGGGCGGCGACTCGCCCACTACGCGGTCCCGTAGTCGACCTGGAGTTCCTTGATGCCGTTGATCCAGCCGTGCCGGAGCCGGCGCGGCTGCTCCAGCTTGGTGATGTCCGGAACCATGTCGGCCAGCGCGTTGAACATCAGGTTGATCTCCATGCGGGCGAGGTTGGCGCCGATGCAGAAGTGCGTGCCGTTCCCGCCGAAGCCGACGTGTGGGTTCGGGTCGCGGGTGATGTCGAAGGTGAACGGGTCGTCGAACACGTCCTCGTCGAAGTTGGCCGAACCGTAGAACATGCCGACGCGCTCGCCCTTCTTGATCTTCTGCCCGCCGACCTCGGTGTCGTTCTTCGCGGTCCGCTGGAAACAGTTGACCGGGGTGGCCCAGCGGACGATCTCATCGACCGCGGTCGCCGGACGCTCCTTCTTGAACAGTTCCCACTGCTCAGGATTGTCGAGGAAGGCGTTCATCCCGTGGGTGATCGCATTGCGGGTGGTCTCGTTGCCGGCGACGGTGAGCAGGATGAAGAAGAACCCGAACTCGGCCTCGTCGAGCGAATGACCATCGATGTCGGCGTGGACCAGCGTGGTCACGATGTCCTCGGCCGGGCACTTCCGGCGGGCATCGGCCATGTTGTAGCCGTAGCCGAGGATCTCCGCGGACGCGACCTGCGGGTCCGCCGAGAACTCCGGATCGTCGGCGTTCATCATCGAGTTGGACCAGTTGAAGAGCTTCATCCGGTCTTCCTCGGGCACGCCGAGCAGGTCGGCGATGGCCAGCAGTGGCAGGTCCACGGCCACCTGGTGGACGAAGTCCCCGCGCCCTTCAGCGGCCGCCTTGGCGACGATCGCGCGCGCGGCGTCGTCGAGCTTGGACTCCAGCGCGTGCACGGCCTTCGGGGTGAACGCCCGCGAGACCACCTTGCGCATCCGGGTGTGCTCGGGCGGGTCGTGGTTGATCAGCAGCGCCTTGGTGACGTCGATCTGCTCCTGCGTCATCTCGTCGTCGAAGCGCATGATGACGCCGTTGTCGGCGGCCGACCAGTCCTCGGCGTTCTTCGAGATCTCGCGGATGTCGGAGTGTTTGGAGATGACCCAGTAGCCGCCGTCGTGGAAGCCTCCACCCTTGCCGGGTAGCTGCGCATTCCACCACACGGGCGCCGTCTGGCGGAGTTCGGCGAACTCCTTGACGGGGATGCCCTTCTCCAGCAGGTCCGGGCTCGTGAAGTCCCAGCCCTCCTGGTGCATGAACGGGCACTTGCCCGTCGAATCGGATGCCGCGGCATTCTGCATCATCTGCGTCACGCCTCCACCTCTTCTTCGCGATTCCAGCGGCTCACGGAAAATGAGAACCGGTTACAGTTTTGGTACTTCCCACTGTGCCACACTGGTGAGACGCAAACAAGAACTCGTTTCAGTTTGCTGGTGAGATGTCGTGACGAAAGGCAGATACATGGGCGACCCGGTGATCGTCGAAGCGGCCCGAACTCCAATCGGCAAGCGCAACGGATGGCTCTCCGGCCTCCACGCCGCCGAGATCCTCGGCGCCGCGCAAGTCGGCGTGATCGAGCGCGCGGGCATCGACCCCGCACTCGTGGAGCAGGTGATCGGCGGCTGCGTGATGCAGGTCGGTGAGCAGGGCAACAACGTGACCCGCACGGCCTGGTTGCACGCCGGCCTGCCCTGGCAGACGGGTGCCACCACCGTGGACTGCCAGTGCGGCTCCGCGCAGCAGGCGAGCCATCTGATCGCCGGGCTGATCGCCACCGGCGCGATCGACGTCGGTGTGGCGTGCGGCGTCGAGTGCATGTCGCACGTGCCGCTGGGCGCCAACGTCGGCACCGACGCCGGACCTCGGCGCCCGGCGTCGTGGGACATCGACATGCCCAACCAGTTCGAGGCGGCCGAGCGGATCGCACGGCGGCGCGGCATCACGCGCGACGACGTCGACGCGCTCGGCCTCCGCTCGCAGACCCATGCGCGACGCGCCTGGGACGAGGGACGATTCGACCGCGAGGTCCTGCCGGTGACCGCCCCCGAGCGCACCCGCGACGGTGAACTCACCGGCGAGACGCTGACCGTGACCCGCGATCAGGGGCTGCGTGACACCACCGCCGAGTCGCTGGCCGGCCTGAAGCCCGTGCTGGGCGACGGCATCCACACCGCGGGCAACTCGTCCCAGATCTCCGACGGCGCCGCGGCCGTACTCCTGATGGACGCCGCGCGCGCCCGCGATCTGGGGCTGCGCCCCCGTGCCCGGATCCGCGCGCAGGCGCTGGTCGGCGCCGAGCCGTACTACCACCTGGACGGTCCGGTTCAGGCCACCGAGACCGTGCTCGCCAAGGCCGGGATGACCATGGCCGACATCGACCTGGTCGAGATCAACGAGGCCTTCGCGTCGGTCGTGCTGTCGTGGGCGCGCGTCCACGACGCGGACCTGGACATCGTGAACGTCAACGGCGGCGCGATCGCCCTCGGCCATCCCGTCGGCAGCACCGGCGCCCGGCTGATCACCACCGCACTCCACGAACTGGAGCGCAGCGATCGGCAGACCGCACTGGTGACCATGTGTGCCGGCGGCGCCCTCGCCACCGCCACGATCCTGGAGCGGATCTGACGGGCGGACTCACCCCTCGGCGCGGGCCTTCAGCCGAGCGAGCGTCTCCCGGATGTGCTCGGCGTTCGCCGCGGTGCGGTCGCCGACACCGGTGGCCAGCTTGGCGACCGGAAGGAACCAGCCGGGACGCGCGTCCCAGGTGCTCTCCGTGACGCGGCACCCGCCGTCGACCGGCTCCAGGTCGTACCGCCATCGCGCGATGGGGATCGCCATGCTCGTGACCGTGAACTCGAAGGTCCGGCCGGGCTCGGCCGCGGTGACCGTGCAGGCGGTGGACCAGGTCTTGCCGCCGTTGCGGTTGCTGCCCTTGAACCGGGCACCCACACGGGCGGCGTCACCCTTGGTCCATCGCATCGCCGTGGTCTCTGCGGCGAGCCCGGCCAGCACATCGAGGTCGGTGATCAGCGCGTAGACGGCGTCGGCGCCGGCGTCGATGGTGATGTCGGCCGAGACGGTCGGCTCCGGATTCGTCATGAGTTCACTGTGTCACGACCGCGCCGTCGTCGCACCGGCGGGAACCGGGCCCAAGGCCCGTCGCCGGTCCCCCTGTGCCGCCGGTAGATTCGAGGCATGAGCGGACCGGAACTCCCGGACCTCGCCGACCGGAACGACGTCGCCGAGGTGCTCGACGACTTCTACCACCGCGCGTTCGCCGACCCCCTGCTGCGACCCGTCTTCGTCGACATCGCACACATGGACCTCGCCGTACATCTGCCGAGGATCACCGACTTCTGGTGCAAGGCGGTCCTCAAGGAGGGCGAGTACCGACGCAACGTGTTCGCCCCGCACCGCGACCTCCACGAGATCGCCGGTCTACAGCCGCAGCACTTCGAGCGGTGGCTCGGGTTGTGGCACACTACGATCGACGACCGTTTCGCCGGGCCGCACGCCGACCTCGCCAAGCTGCAGGGTGCGCGGATCGCGTATTCGATGTGCCGGATGCTCACCGGAGAACTGGTCGAGTCCATCGCCGACTGGCTGGAAGCGAACGGCAATCCGCTCGGCGTCAACAGTCCGCGCGCCCAGCACGCGTAGCGCCGCGGCGCAGACCGTCGCGGATGCGGTCACTATTCCCACTTCTGCGACGGTCTGACGGACGGCCGGCCGCATCCGTCACGCGAACTGCGCCCGCAGGGCCTTCTTGTCCGGCTTCCCCAGCGCGGTGAGCGGCAGCGACTCGGCGAAGATCACCGTCTTCGGGGCCTGCACCGCCCCCTTGGCCTCCTTCACGGCGGCCTGGATCTCGGCGGTGACCACCGCCCTCTCCGACTCCGCGGCACCGGCGCCCTCCCGCAGCACGACGACCGCGGTGACCGCCTCGCCCCACTTCTCGTCGGGCACGCCGATCACGCCGACCTGCGCGACCGCCGGATGCCCGGCGATCACGTCCTCCACCTCCCGCGGGAAGACATTGAAACCACCGGTCACGATCATGTCCTTGGTGCGGTCGACGATGTACCAGAAACCGTCGGCGTCCGCCCGGGCGACGTCGCCGGTGTGCAGCCAGCCGTCGCGGAAGGCCTCGGCCGTCTGGTCCGGGAGGCCGAGGTAGCCACCGGCCAGCAGCGGACCGGACACGCAGATCTCACCGGGCTCGCCCGAGACGACCGGCGCGCCGTCGGCGCCGAGCAACGCGGTGCGCAGGAACGCCGACGGCCGGCCGCAGCTGGTCAGCCGCTCCGGGGTGTGATCGCCCTTGGCGAGGTAGCTGATCACCATCGGCGCCTCGGACTGTCCGTAGTACTGCGCGAAGATCAACCCGAAGCGCTCGATCGCCTCCGCCAGCCGCACCGGATTGATCGCCGAGGCACCGTAGTAGACGGTCTGCAGGGACGACAGGTCGCGCGTGCGGGAGTCGGGATGGTCGAGCAGCGCGTACAGCATCGACGGCACCAGCATGGTGGCCGTGATGCGTTCGCGCTCGATGGTTTCCAATACCTGAGCCGGGTCGAACCGGCCGAGGACCACCATCGAGCCGCCCTTCATCAGGGTGGGCACGAAGAACGCGGCACCCGCGTGTGACAGCGGTGTGCACATCAGGAAGCGCGGCCGCTCGGGCCATTCCCACTCCGCCAGCTGGATCGAGGTCATCGTGGCCATCGCCTGCGCCGTGCCGATCACGCCCTTCGGCTTGCCGGTGGTGCCGCCGGTGTAGGTCACCGACACCACGTGATCGGGGTCGAGGATCTTCGCGGTCAGCGGCCGCGCCTCGCGGGCGGCGGCCTCGGCGACGATGTCGATCCCCACCTCCCGCAGTTCCTCCGGTACCGGCCCCAGCGTGAGGATCCGGGTCAGCCCGGGCACTTTCGACAACAGGCCGAGCGCCCGCTCGACGAACATCGGCACCGGGTCGATCACCAGTGTCGTGACGCCGGCGTCGTTCAGGACATAGGCGTGGTCGTCGAGCGATCCGAGCGGGTGCAGGGCGGTGCGCCGCCAGCCCTGTGTCTGGCCCGCACCGATCACCAGCAGCACCTCGGGACGGTTCAGGGCGAGGAGCCCGACCGCGGTCCCGGTGCCCGCCCCGACGGCTTCGAAGGCCTGCACGTACCGGCTGATCTCGTCGGCCATCGCGCGCCCGGTGAGTTCGACGTCGCCGATCCGCAGCACGGGTCGGTCCGCATGGCGTGTCAGCGCCGCCACCATCAGATCGCCGAGATGCACACCGGTCCGGAGATGTTCGTCCGTCACTGTTTCCGCCATACATCCAGACTAGAACGTGTTTCAGTTGTGAGACAGTCCAATACGAATCATCTCGCGACAAGACCGGCGCGACAAACGATTCCGTCCTACCATCGACACCATGACTGATGTGGACAAGGCCGCCGCCCGCCGTGAGATCACCGAAGCACTGCTCGTCGCTCTGGAGCGGCGGCACGAGGTTCTCGACGCCATCGTCGAGTCCGAGGACCGCGCCGCCGCGGTGACCGCGGTCGCCGACCTGCTCGGCGCCTCGCCTCTCGGCGTCGAGGCCATCCTGAACATGTCGTTCCATCAGCTCACCAAGGCCGAGCGCCGACGCAACCAGGCCGAACTCGACGACCTCAACGCCGCGATCACCTTCACCGCCGCCGATCGCCCGGCCGCCGCGGGCGACAGCGTCGGCCTCCGACCGTTCTCCCCCGACGAGGACACCGACCTGATCTCCGAGCGCACCGAAGAGCTCGGCCTCGCGGCCGACGGCTCCGGCGAGCAGGCCGGCGCCCTGAACGACGAGATCGCCAAGGGTCTGGCGCGCGTCGACGACGAGGACGCCGTCTGGCTGGTCGCCGTCGAGGGCGACGCCAAGATCGGTCTGGTCTTCGGTGAACTGAACGGCAGCGAGGTGGACGTCCGCATCTGGATCCGTCCGGAGAAGCGCAAGCACGGCTACGGCACCGCGGCGCTGCGCAAGTCGCGCTCGGAGATGGCGATCGCCTTCCCCGGCGTCCCGATGGTCGTCCGCGCCCCCAGCTCGTAGGCCCCGTTCGACACCGCCTCGCCCGCAGCCCCGCAGCCGGTTGAGCCCGGCGAGGCGGGCTCAACCGGCTGTTCTGCCGCCCTCTAAGCCCGTTGAGCCCGGCGAGGCGCCGGCCGAGCCGGTGTCGAAACGCCGCTGGTCAGACGCGATGCGGCAGTGAGAAGCCGGCCACGATCTTCGTGATGCGGCCGGCGTCGTCGACCGTGAAGGTCTCCGTCACCCGTGCGGCCAGACGCAGGAACCGCGGCTGCACGTGCACCAGGTACGACGTCCGCACGGCATGGCCGTCGACGACGGCGGTGAAGTCGCTGACCGTGTGGATCAGCCGGAACTGCGGGCCCCAGGTGAGGCTGCGCGCGATGTGCCCGCCGTTGCGCCCGGTCTTCACACCGAGTTCGGTGCGCGTGCACTCCGGGTGCAGGGGCACCACGGTCGCATCGTGGCTGACCAGGGCGTCGACGTAGGTCTTCGCCGCGGCGACCATCGCGGATTCATCGAGCACCATAGGGCGTCACCTGCTTCGGGGATCGGTCGATCAGATCGGCGACGACCGGCCCCAGCTCGGCCGGATTCCACCGCTCGCCCTTGTCGACGGTGGCGGCGCGCTGCCAGCCGTCGAGCACCGTGATCCGGCCGCCCTCGACCTCGAAGACGCGGCCGGAGACCGCGGCGGACGCCGGCGATCCGAGCCAGACCACCAGCGGCGAGATGTTCGCCGGGTCCATCGCGTCGAAGGAGCCGTCGTCGGGCGCGGCCATCTGCGCGGCCATCGCCTCACCGGCACCCATCGTCATCCGGGTGCGTGCGGCCGGCGCGATCGCGTTCACCGTCACACCGTAACCCCCGAGCTCGGCGGCGGCCTGAATGGTGAGCTCGGCGATCGCGGCTTTCGCCGCCGAGTAGTTCCCCTGGCCGACCGACCCGAACAGGCCCGCCCCCGACGAGGTGTTGACGATCCGGGCCCGTGGCACGGTCCCCGCCTTCGCCATCGCGCGCCAGTGCGCACCCGCGTGGCGCAGCATCACGAAGTGCCCCTTCAGGTGCACGCGGACCACCGCATCCCATTCGTCCTCGGACAGCGAGACGAGCATCCGGTCCCGCACGAAGCCGGCGTTGTTGACGAGGACGTCCAGGTGCCCGAACTCGTCGACCGCCGTCCGCACGATCGCCTCGCCGGTCGCCCAGTCGGCCACATCACCGGGTGCGGCGACGGCCTCCCCACCGGCTTCCCGGATCTCGCCGGCCACCGCGCCCGCGGCGGCCGCGTCGTAGTCGTTGACCACCACGCGAGCCCCGTCGGCCGCGAAGGCGTGCGCATGCGCGCGCCCGATACCCTGCCCGGCCCCGGTCACGATGACGACGCGTCCGTCATTTCCCTTATCGCTCAACGCTTTTCACTCTCTTCGTCGGAGGTCACAGTTCATTGCCCGCGGTGGCCGCATCGAGAAAGGCCGGCTTCTCGCCGCCGCCGTGCACGGCGAGGACCGCACCGGTGACGTACGACGCCAGTGGTGACAGCAGGAAGGCGACGGCGTTCCCGATGTCGATGGGCGACGCCAGGCGGCCCATCGGAATGGTGCGCCCGACCGCGGCGATGCCCTCGTCGTCGCCGTAGTGGAGGTGCGAGGCCTCGGTGTGCACCGGACCGGCGACCACCGAGTTGACCCGCACCGCGGGCGCCCACTCGACGGCCAGCGACGCGGTCAGGCTGTCGAGGCCCGCCTTCGCCGCCCCGTAGGCCGCGGTGCCCGGCGACGGCCGATGCCCGCTCACACTCGACACGTTGACGATCGCGCCGCCGCCGGGCTGACTCACCATCACCGCATGCGCGGCGCGCGCGACGGTGAGCGGCGCCAGCAGATTGAGCCCGACGATCTTCGCCGAGAAGTTGTCCGACGCGTCCGCGGCGAGCGCGAACGGCGAGCCCCCGGCATTGTTGACCACCCCGTCGAGCCGCCCGTGCCGGTCGACGATCCGCGCCACGAGTCGTTCGACGGCGTCGGGGTCACGGACGTCGCACGGGAGGAATTCGGGACCATCGTCGCGCTCGCCGGGACGACGCGCGCAGACCACCGGGTGCGCGCCGAGACCGGCCAGCACCCCGGCGATGCCCGCTCCCACACCGCGCACACCACCCGTGACCAGGATGATCTTGCCGGCGAGGCCCAGCCCGGACGCATGCGCGGATTCCGTCATGGTGCTACCCTACCAAACAACCAAGCATTTGCTTGGGCAAGTAGGAAGTGCTTCGGAAGGAGCCCGGAACGTGCCCATCAGCACCGCACGGCCGCGGGACGGCGTCGTCGTCGTCACGGTCGACTACCCGCCGGTCAACGCACTGCCCAGCGCCGCCTGGTTCGAGCTGGCCCGGACGATCCTCGCGGCGGGCGACGACCCGGCCACCCGCGCCGTGGTCCTCACCGCCGCCGGGCGTGGCTTCAACGCGGGCGTGGACATCAAGGAGATGCAGGCGACCGCCGGTTTCAACGCGCTGGTCGATGCGAATCTGGGCTGCGCGGCGGCGTTCTCCGCCGTGTACGACTGCGCCGTCCCGGTGATCGCCGCGGTCCACGGATTCTGCGTCGGCGGCGGCATCGGGCTGGTCGGCAACGCCGACGTGATCGTCGCCTCGGACGACGCCGTCTTCGGGCTGCCGGAGGTGGACCGCGGCGCGCTCGGCGCGGCGACCCACCTGGCCCGGCTGGTCCCGCCCCATCTGATGCGCGCGCTGTACTACACGGCGCAGAACATCACCGCCGGCGAGCTTCAGCGGTTCGGCTCGGTCTACCGGGTGGTGCCGCGCGAGGACGTGCTCGACGCCGCCCTGGACGTGGCCGACCGGATCGCCGCCAAGGACACCCGGGTGATCCGCGCGGCCAAACAGGCCATCAACACCATCGACCCGGTCGACGTGAAGAAGAGCTACCTGCTGGAACAGCGATACACCTACGAGCTGAACCTGGCGGGCGTCGCCGACGAGCATCGCGACGCCTTCGTCGCCGGGAGCGGCAGCGAGCGGGAGCACTGAGCATGGCGACCGACAAGACCAGCACCCTCGACGAGGTCATCGGCGAACTCGCCGACGGCATGACCATCGGTATCGGCGGATGGGGCGGACGGCGCAAGCCGATGGCCCTGGTCCGCGCCCTCGCCCGGTCGTCACTGACCGGCCTCACGATCGTCACCTACGGCGGCGCCGACCTCGGACTGCTCTGTGCCGCAGGCAAAGTGAAGCGCGCGTACTACGGCTTCGTCTCGCTCGACTCGCCGCCGTTCTACGACCCGTGGTTCGCCCGCGCCCGCACCAGCGGCGCGATCGAGGCCCGCGAGATGGACGAGGGCATGGTCAAGTGCGGTTTGGAGGCCGCCGCCGCGCGCCTGCCGTTCCTCCCCATCCGGGCCGGACTCGGCTCCTCGGTGCCGGACTTCTGGGACGGCGAGCTGAAGACCGTCGTCTCCCCCTACCCGGACGGCGACGGGCGGACTCAGACGCTCATCGCCATGCCCGCGCTGACGCTCGACGCGGCGTTCGTGCACCTCGATCTGGCCGATGTCCACGGCAACGCGGCCTACACCGGGATCGACCCGTACTTCGACGACCTGTTCTTCGCCGCCGCCGACCGCCGCTATCTGGAGACCGACCGCCTGGTCACCACCGAAGAACTCGCCGATGCCGTGGTCCCCCAACGTCTTCTGCTCAACCGGATGAACGTCGACCGCGTGGTCCACACCCCGAACGGCGCGCACTTCACCTTCTCCGGGAGCTATCCCCGAGACGAGGCCTTCCAGCGGTTCTACGTCGAGTCCGCGGGCGACGAGGAGAAGTGGGCCGCGTTCCGCACGCGGTTCCTGGACGTCGACGAGGAGACCTATCAGGCCGAAGTGACCGCATGGAACGGAGAGACCCGATGAGCACCGCTCGCCGCCCCCTGAGCTCCGTCGAAGGGACCCCGACCCGCGCCGAATACTGCGTCACCGCCTGCGCCGACATCTTCACCGGCGCCGGCGAGATCATGGCCTCCCCGATGGCCCCGATACCGCTGCTCGGCGCGCGACTGGCCCGCCTCACCACCGAACCCGACCTGCTGATCACCGATGGGGAGGCCCAGATCCTGGCCGGCACCCCGCCGATCGGCCAGACGGGACCGATCGAGGGCTGGCTGCCGTTCCGCCAGGTGTTCGACGTCGTCGCCTCCGGTCGCCGGCACGTGGTGATGGGCGCCAACCAGCTCGACCGGCACGGTAACCAGAACCTCTCCGCATTCGGCCCGCTCCAGCACCCGGCGCGGCAGATGTTCGGCTCGCGCGGGTCACCCGGCAACACGATCAACCACCCGACCAGTTACTGGGTCGGCAGGCATTCGGCACGCGTCTTCGTCGAGAAGGTCGACATCGTCTGCGGCATCGGCACCGACGCCCTCGACGCGTCGAACCCGGCCTTCGACGACGTCCACATCCACCGGGTGGTGACCGACCTCGGCGTGTTCGACTTCGGCGGTCGCGGCGGGACCATGCGCGCGCTCTCGCTGCATCCCGGGGTGACGCCCGGGCAGGTCGCCGAGAACACCGGATTCCCCGTCGCCGGCCTCGACGACGCTCCGACGACCGCGGCACCCACCGCCGAGCAGCTAGCCCTGATCCGGGATGTACTGGACCCCAAGGGAATTCGCGATCGCGAGGTTCGCGCGTGACCGCCGCACCGCTGTCCACCCGGTTCACCGAGCTGGTCGGGATCGACTATCCGATCGTCCAGACCGGCATGGGATGGGTGTCCGGCCCGTCACTCACCGCCGCGACCGCGAACGCCGGTGGCCTGGGCATCCTCGCGTCGGCGACCATGACCTACGACGAACTCGAAGCGGCGATCGCCAAGACCAAGGCGCTCACCGACAAGCCGTTCGGGGTCAACCTGCGGGCCGATGCCACCGACGCGGCGCAGCGCGTCGATCTGATGATCCGCGAAGGCGTGAAGGTCGCGTCGTTCGCGCTCGCCCCGAAGGCCGAGCTGATCGCGCGTCTGAAAGATGCCGGGGCCGTGGTGATTCCGTCGATCGGTGCGGCCCGGCACGCGGTGAAGGTCGCCTCGTGGGGCGCCGACGCGGTGATCGTGCAGGGCGGCGAGGGCGGCGGACACACCGGGCCGGTCGCCACCTCGCTGCTGCTGCCGTCGGTGATCGACGCCCTTCGGCTCCGCTCAGGAACCACCCTGGGCGGCCGGTCCGGACCGACCTCGATCCCGGTGGTCGCCGCCGGCGGCTTCTTCGACGGGCGCGGCCTGGTCGCGGCCCTCGCCTACGGTGCCGACGGGATCGCGATGGGCACCAGGTTCCTCCTCACCAGCGACTCCGCGGTGCCCGACAGCGTCAAACGGGAATACCTGCAGCGCGGACTCACCGACACCGTCGTCTCCACCAAGGTCGACGGCGTTCCGCACCGCGTGCTGCGGACCGAACTGGTCGACGCGCTCGAAAGCGGTTCGCGCACCAAGGCTCTGGTGGCCGCCGCCCGCAACGCGCACGAGTTCAAGCAGCTGACCGGCATGCGCTGGACCACCATGCTCCGCGACGGGCGCGCGATGAAGCGCTCGGGGGAACGCACCTGGCAGCAGATCATCATGGCAGGCAACACCCCGATGCTGCTGCGGGCCGGGCTGGTCGACGGCAACACCGAGGCGGGCGTGCTGGCCTCCGGTCAGGTGGTGGGACTGCTCGACGATCTGCCCAGCTGCGACGAGCTGATCCAGTCGGTGATGACTCAGGCGCACGCACGACTCGCCGCGCTGTCCGAGTTCTCCGTCGGCTGAGCAGGCTCAGCCGGCGGGGCGGACCCGACTCCACCCAACACGACGATCGAGCGGAGTCGAGATCACACCCCCCACCACAGGTGGATGGTCTCGACTCCGCTCGACCAGCATGGAGCCGCCCAACACGACGATCGAGCGGAGTCGAGATCACACCCCTACCACAGGTGGATGGTCTCGACTCCGCTCGACCAGCATGAGGGCGGCTCGACCGGCATGAACGCCGCTCGACCGGCATGGGGGCCGATCTGCCCCGCCGGCTGAGCCCGGCGAGGAACGAGCCGGTGTCGAAGCCCCCGCTACTCGGAGTCCCGGACGCCCTGGCTGTTCCGGACCAGTCCGTCGTTGCAGAACGAGTTCACGATCGCGAACGACCGGTCGTTGTCGATGAGCTGCTTCTTATGCAGGCGACGGCCGAGTTCGGCCGTCACCTCCTTCTGCTCGTCGGGGGTGAGACGACGGTAGGTGTGGCACGTCATGGTCCACGCCTGAGCTGCCATGCCGGACGCCGCGCTGCTGGTAGTCGTGGACGACTTCTCGGGGGTCGTGCTCGCGGAGGTGGACCGAGCGGTGCTGTGCGCGCTCGTGGACGGCGACGTCGAGGACGGCGCCGCGGACGACGTCACGGAAACCGTCGGTGTCGTCGTTCCGGCCGGGCCACCGGCCTTGACCGCGGTCCCGTCGACCGTGCACCCGCCGAGGACGACGGCCCCGGCGGCGACCATCACGAGCGCGGCGGCTCGCGATCTCGATGCACGCACGGCCCCTCCTTCACTCCGTCGCGGTGGACTCGACCCTCCCGAGGATAGCCGTCGGCGCGCCCGGATCGGTGAGCCGATCAGGGAGACCGGCCAGCGCGAACAGCGCCGGCTCGAAGAACGCTCCGACGTGCGTCACCGCGCCACCGGAGATGGTGAGGACGTCGAGCTGGAACGGGCGCCACTCGTCGCCGTCGCGCAGGTACATCCCGGCGGCCGGCAGCCCGTTCGCCGTGGTCGGCACCATCGCGAGGTCGCCGGGCCGCTGGGCCGGGCACTGCGCGCGGCTGAGTTCACCGATCCGCTCGGCATCCCGATACCAGCCGGGGAACGGCGGCATCTCCCACACGGCGTCCGCCGCGAGGACACTCACCACGCCGTCGATGTCGTACCGCTCGAAGGCAGCACAGAACTCGTCCCAGACGCGCTGCTCGTGCGCGGTGAGCCGGTCGGCGCGGGCGCCCTCGCCGATCGCGGTGTCCCGGGCCCGCACCGCGGCGAGCGTCTTCCGGGCGCGGGCCAGCGCGCTGTTCGCCGACGCCACCGAGACGTCGAGCAGGCCGGCGGTCTCGGCGGCCGAGAAGGCGAGCACGTCGCGCAGGATCAGCACGGCGCGCTGCGTCGCGGGCAGATGTTGCAGCGCCGCCGCCATCGCCAGACCGACGCTCTCCTTCCGGGTCGCGGCATCGGCCGGGTCGCCGAGGGCGGCGTCGGGCAGCGGTCCCAGCCAGCGGGTCTCGGTGTCGGCGACCACCGGGACGGCCGGGTCCGACGCATCAGTGCCCAGCCCGGTCGGCAGCGGCCGCCGCGCACGACTCTCCAGCGCGGTGAGGCAGGTGTTGGTCGCGATCTTGTACAGCCACGTGCGCGTCGACGACCGCCCCTCGAATCGGTGGAACGCCCGCCAGGCCCGCAGGTAGACCTCCTGCACCACGTCCTCGGCGTCGGTCGCCGAACCGAGCATGCGGTAGCAGTGGGCGAGCAGTTCCGCGCGCGACACGGCGGCGGTCAGCTCGTCGAAGCCGCCGGTCGAGGGGCCGTCGTCGTGCACCTCACGCTCCTTGCTGCTGCTTCATGAACTCCTCCGGCCCGGCCTCGACCGCGGCGGGATCCATCCACATGATGCCCCACCCGTGGCCGTCGAGGTCTTCGAAATCGCGGCCGTACATGAAGCCGTGGTCGTCGGTACGGCCGTCCTTCGCGCCGAGCGCCACCGCGCGGTCGACGATCTGGTCGACCTCCTCCCGGCCGGCCGCACTCAGATTGACCAGAACCTCACTCGACGTGGTCGCGTCGACGATCTGCTTGTCGGTGAAGTCCGCGTAGAACTCGCGGCGCATCAGCATGCAGACGATGTGGTCGCCCAGGACCAGCGCGGCGGCGTTGCCGTCGCAGAAGCGGTCGTCGAACCGGTAGCCGAGCGCGGTGAAGAACTCCCGCGAGCGGTCCAGATCGGCGACGGCGTAGTTGATGAAGATCATGTCGTGCATGGTGATTCTCCTCGCGTCCGCGGCGCTTGCCGTCAAGTGCCGTCACAGAGATAGACCACCGGGCCGGCCGAAAGTGATCGGTAGTCTCTGAACTCGTGGATCTCACCGCGCTCCGTCCGACCGCTCTCCGGCGCTTCCCCGACGTCGAGGGGCCGGGTCTGACCGCGGTCGACGCCGCCGACCGGCTGCTGCTCGACGAGGCCGCCGCGGCGATCGCCGCCACCCCCGACGGCGCGCTGGTGGTGATCGACGACGCCTACGGCGCGCTCACGCTGGGCGCGGCCGAGCTGGGTGCGCGCGACATCCGCGTCCACCAGGATCTGCTGACCGGCGAACGCGCGCTGTCCGCCAACGCCGAACGCCTCGGCACGACCGGTGTGTTCACCGCCCGCCCGCTCGATTCCGGACTCCTCGCCGGGGCGACGACGGTGCTGCTGCGGCTGCCACGCTCCCTCGACCGGCTCGCCGAACTCGCCGCCCTGATCGCCGCGCACGCCGACCCGGGCGTCCGGGTGTTCGCCGGCGGGCGGATCAAGCACATGTCGGTGGCCATGAACGACGTCCTGCGCGCCGTCTTCGAGCGCGTCGACGTCACCCACGCGCGGCAGAAGTCCCGCGTGCTGATCGCCAGTGGCGCAAAGACCCTCGACGCGGCGGCATCAGCCGGACAGTGGCCGCGCACCGAGTTCCACGCCGATCTCGGGCTGACCGTCGTCGCACACGGCGGCGTCTTCGCCGGGACCCGGATCGACATCGGTACCCGGTTCCTGCTGGAGCAGTTCGACGCGCTGCCCGCGGCACCGACCGCCGTCGACCTGGCCTGCGGCTCCGGCATCGTCGCCGCGGCGCTCGCCGCGCGGCGGCCAGACGTGCGCGTCGTCGCGACGGACCGCAGCGCCGCCGCGGTGGCGTCGGCCCGGGCGACCGCGGCCGCCAACGGTGTCGGCGAGCGCGTCGACGTCGTCCGCGCCGACGGCCTGGAGACGCTGCCGGAGGCTTCACAAGAGCTGGTGCTGCTCAATCCGCCGTTTCACAGCGATGCGTCCCTGTCGACCGGGATCGCCGAGCACCTGTTCGCCGACGCCGGGCGCGCCCTGGCCCCGGGCGGCGAGCTGTGGTGCGTGTGGAACTCACACCTGCGGTACCGCCCGGCGCTGGACCGCCTGGTCGGCCCGACCCGGCAGATCGCCCGGAACCCGAAGTTCACCGTCACCGCGTCCACCCGGCGAGCACGCTGATCGAGCGGACATGCCGATCAGGCGGCATGTCCCAGCCGCCGTCATGCCGCCGCGATCCCGGCCCGGATCTTCGCCACGGCCTCCGCCGGCGCGTTCTCCTCCGGAATCAGGATCCGGCGTCCCTTGCGCACCTTGACCACCACGAAGCCGCGCATCCTCGTGACCTGCTCCAGCCGCGAATAGGCCACCGTCAGCGTGACTCCGCCGTCCTCGAGCCGGAGCGCGGTATCGCTGTAGCCGGCGGACATGACGCTTCCTGGCGACAAGAGTCTCCGATTCGCCCGGTAACTCTTGAGCAGCGTGATCAGTGCGATCACCCCCAGAACGGCGGGAAGGCCGAGCAGGAACCACCAGGTGCCGAAGACCAGCGACAGAGCGATGAAGCAGACCGCCTCGAACACCGCCGTCACCGCCAGCCCCAGTTCCCCACCGGCCACACCCGCATGCCGCCGCGGGTGAAGCGCCAGACGTCGCCGTCGACGCACTCGTAGCGGTATTGGATCTCCGGCAGGTCGTCGGCCAGTACGGACACAGCTCCCCCTCGTTGTCAGCAGGGCGTCGATCCTACCGAGAGGCGTGGTCTCGACTCCGCCCGACCGTCATGATCTCGACTCCGCTCGACCGTCATGATCTCGACTCCGCTCGACCGCCACGGCCGGTCAGCGTCGGCGGGCGTTGCCGGGCGTCTCGCCGAACATCCGCCGGAAGGCCTTGGTGAACGCGGACTGGTCCGCGAATCCCCACGTGCCGGCGATCTCCCCGATCGGCCGGGACAGTTCGCTCACCAGCTCGGCGCGCGCCCGGTACAGGCGCCGCTCACGCACATACTGCCGCAGCGTGATCTCCCGGTCGGCGAACATCTGGTAGACGGCCCGGACCGAGAGCGAGAGATGCGTCGCCAGTTCTTCGGCGGTGGTGGAGCCGGGGAGCCGGTCTTCGACGAATTCCACGGCGCGACGCCAGCGCTGGTCGGCCCAGTCCGCCGCCGACGGGCGATGCGCCAGGTCGAGCGTGACGAACAGCAGCTCCCGGAAGGCGCTGCCCAGCGCGACGGCCGGCTGTTCGGCGAGGATCGGCTCGGGTGTGCGGTCGAGCGCCTCGGCCAACGCCCGCAGAGCGAGGGTCCGCTCGGCCCGGATCGGCCCCGCGGCGAGCAGTTCATCGAGGTGGGGCGTCCATGCCGCGACCAGATCCCGGGGCAGGAAGACGGTGAACTTGCGAAGGTTCTCCGACGCCGAGAACGAACCCTGCGACCGGGTGTCCCAGAGCAACGACTGCCCGGCGTGGAGGGTGACCGGTTCACCGTCGAGTTCGACGACCTCGCGGCCCTCCAGCACGGTGAGCAAGCCGAGGACCGTGTCGTCGTGCGCATCGATCGATGACCGCGTCCGCACCCCGGAGCACGACTCGGTGACGCAGTGGACGATGTCCAGACCGCCCAACTCGTAGCGACGGATCGGCTGCTCCATCAGCGGGGCACCCGCCGAATGCACGGACCAGCCCCGATGCCACCGGGTGATGAACGACGACAAGTCGCCGACCGTCGACACACCGGGCGCCTCGCGCTTCGGTGCCGCAGCTGGCTGGACCACCGTCATCCTTCGATCGTGGCATAGAAACGGCCTCCTGCCGAGGACTCCGGAGAGCCCGCTCACACCTCGGCCGCATTGTGCAGACACCGACCAAGATCTCTGCACTGGCGCTACAGCCGCCGGTGTGACCCACATCGCAGACTCGATTCACAGCCGCCACCGCGCCCGGCGGGCGGCCTGATCGGGAGTTGAGAAATGGCAGAAAGACGGAACTGCGAGTTCCAGACCGAGGACGGCACCACCCTGCGCGGGTGGTGGTATCGGGGCGAGGGCGACAACCGGCCGGTGATCGTCATGGCGCACGGCTTCTCGGCCACCAAGGAGATGTACCTCGACGACTTCGGCGGCTACTTCGCCGACGGCGGTTTCGACGTCCTGGTCTACGACAACCGGAATCTCGGCGAGAGCGACGGACCGCGTCCGGCGGAGATCGATCCGTGGCAGCAGGTGTCCGACTATCGGGATGCCATCACCTGGATCTCCGGGCAGGACGGCATCGACGCCGGCCGGGTCGGTATCTGGGGGTCGAGCTACAGCGGCGCGCATGTACTCGTCGTCGCCGCCCTGGACCGCCGCGTGAAATGCGTCGTCTCCCAGGTGCCGCTCGTCGACGGGCTGGAGAACGCCCGCCGGCTGATCCGGTCCGACGTCTGGCCGACCCTCCGCCAGGGCTTCGACGCCGACCGCGCCGGACGGCTGCGCGGCGAGGACCCCCTGACCATTCCGGTCACCTTCGATCAGTCCGCCGACGAGCCGTGCGCCCTGCCGACCCAGGACAGCCACGACTTCTTCTTCGGACCGATCCGCGAACGCGCCACCAACTGGGAGAACCTGATCACCCTGCGCTCGGTGGAGCTCTTCACCGAATACCTCCCGGCGGCCTTCATCGCCCGCATCTCACCGACGCCGCTGCTCCTGGTGGTCGCGACCGACGACGTCCTCACCCCGTGCGACCTGGCGCTGGGCGCCTACGAAGAGGCCCACGAACCGAAGAAGCTCCTGGTCCTGCCCGGCGGGCACTTCGACGCCTACATCGACGACGCCTTCGCGACCTCCGCCCCCGTTCAGCTCGACTGGTTCCAGACCCACCTCGGAAAGTAAGGACACATCTCATGGACACGATGACCGACAAGGTCAGTATCGTCACCGGCGCCGCGGGCGGCATCGGAACGGCCACCGCGCAGGCACTCGCCGAGGCAGGCAGCGCCGTGCTGATGGTCGACTTCGATGAGGAGGCGCTCGCTGCGGCCCGCGACAAGGTGACCGGCGACAAGGTCGACGTCTTCACCGCCGACGTCACCGACCGCGAGCAGGTGGAGGCGTACACCCGCTACGCGGTGGACACATGGGGCGGCCTCGACGCGGTGATCCTCAACGCGGGCACCTTCGGGTCGTCGTACTCGCTGATGGACTATCCGGAAGAGCTGTTCGACCGGGTGATCGCCATCAACATGAAGGGCGTCTGGTACGGCCTGCGCGCGGCCGTCCCGCACCTGCGCGAGCGCGGGGGCGGCAGCCTGGTGATCACGTCGTCGACGCAGGGACTCAGCGGATACTACGGCTCCACGCCGTACACCGCCTCCAAGCACGCGGTGGTCGGCATCATGCGCAACGCCGCGGTGGAACTGGCCACCGAGGGCATCCGGGTGAACACCGTTCACCCCGGGCTGACCGACACCACCATGATGGGCGGACTCCACACCGACGCCAACCCGGAGGATCCCCAGGCGGTCATGGATGCCTTCGCCCAAGCGCCGCCGATGGCACGGTACGCGCAACCCCGCGAGATCGCCGAGCTGATGCTGTTCCTCGCCAGTCCCGCGTCGAGCTACTGCACCGGTGGCACCTTCGTCGCCGACGGCGGCCTGCTCGCCTACCACGGTGGACCGCGCCCCTGATCCGCGCACTGTGAGCCCCGTGGAACTCGTCCTCCGCGATGTACCGTTCTCGGCATATCGCGGAGGACGAGTTCTCACTGCTGGCGGAGTTTGAACCGCTGGATCTTGCCGCTCGGGGTCTTCGGGAGTTCGTCGACCCAGTGCACGGTCCGGGGGTAGGCGTGGGCGGCGAAGCCGTCCTTCACCAGCTGTTGCAGCTCCTTCTCCAGCTCATCGGTGCCGGGCACGCCGTCGGCGAGGACGCAGAACGCTTCCAGTACCTCGCCGCGCAGCTGGTCGGGACGGCCGACGACGGCGACGTCGATCACCGACGGGTGGGTGATGAGGACGCTCTCGACGTCGAACGGGCCGATGCGGTAGCCGGCCATGATGATCACGTCGTCGTCGCGGGCGGTGAAGAAGAAGCGGCCGTCGTCGTCCCGGCGGCCGGCGTCGCCGGTCAGGTACCAGCCCGAGCGGTCGGGGCCGGTGAACCGCGCGGCGGTCTTCTCCGGCGCGTCGAGGTAGCCGGTGAACCACATCAGCGGGCTCGCCGCGGTGTCGATCGCGATCTCCCCGTTGACGATCCCGCAGCTGAATCCCGGCATCTCGAAGCCCATCGAGCCCGGGATCACCGGCTCACGCAACGCCTCGTTCCAGTGGTTGTTGATGAACATGCCGTGCTCGGTCTGGCCGTAGTGGTCGCGGACCTCGGTCCCGAGCGCACGGCCCGCCCAGTCGATCACATCGGGTGTCAGCGGCTCGCCGGCCGAGGAGGCGTGCCGCAACCGGATCCCGGTGAACTGCGGGTCGTTGGACAGGCTGCGATAGACGGTCGGCGCGGCGGCGAAGTTGGTGACACCCCACCGCTTCAGCACTTCGAGGGTGGTGGCGGGCGAGAAGCCCGCGCGCAGCAGCAGATTCCGGCGGCCGGTCGCCAGCGGTCCGAGGATTCCGTAGTAGAGGCCGTACGCCCAGCCCGGATCGGCGGCATTCCAGAAGACGTCGTCGGCGGCGACGTCAAGCCCGTAGTGCATGTAGGCGTGGAACGACGCGAGCGCCCGCACGGAGACCGGCACTCCCTTCGGGTTGCCGGTGGTGCCGCTGGTGAACAAGAGGATCAGCGCACCGTCGCCGCCGACGGCGACCGACTGGTCGTACGGCTCGCTCGCGGCGATCAGCGCGTCGAACTCCGGCCCGGTCACCAGGGTGTCGACCTCCGGAATCCCGGCGACCTTGTCGGCCTGGCCCGGCTCGGTGACCACCAGAGCGGCGTCGCCGCCGCGCAACCGCATCTCGATCGCGGGCGATGCGAACGCGGTGAACAGCGGAATGTAGACGGCGCCGAGCCGAGCGATCGCGAGCAGGGTGACCACGAGTTCGCGGCGCTTGCTCATCAGCACCCCGACGGTGTCGCCGCGGCCGATCCCGCGCTGGGCCAGCACGGTCGCCAGCCTCCTGGACTCATCGGCGAGCTGCCCGTAGGTGATGTCCTCCCCGGTCAGGCCGCCCGCCGGATCGACGTCGATCTGGGTGAAGGCGACCTGGGACGGGTCGTGCCGGTCGACGAGCAGGTGGGCCGCGCTCGCGTCCGATGCCCCGTACACCTCAAGCCACTGCCGGATCTGGTCCGCGATGTCCCGCGACTGTTCACTCATGGCGCCAGTATGCGCCATGCCACACCACGGCGACGCCGATTCCGGAAATTCAGTGAATGACGACTAACCGAAGTTCGATCAGCGCGGAAGGATGCCTTCCAGCACCACCGCGAGGTACTGGTCGGCGATCTGGTCCACCGACTTCGGGCCACCCGGCCGGTACCAGCGCACCGCGATCCAGACGGTGTCGCGGAGAAACCGGTACACCAGGTCGACGTCGAGATCCGGGCGGAACTCGACGTCGTCGACACCGCGACGCAGGACCGACTCCCAGAGTTCCCGGAACTCGACGTTGCGTTCACCGATGTAGGCGAAGCGTTCCTCGCCGGCCAGATGCCGCGCCTCGTTCTGGTAGATCGCCACCGCCGTATGTTGCGCGTCGATCGACTCGAACGAAGCGATCACCAACTGCCGCAACGTGTCCGCGGCACCGAGGCCGGCATCCGCGATCTCCCGGTAACGCGCGAAGAGTCCGTCGAGGAATCCGCGCAGCAACTCGTCGACCATCGACTCCTTGGAGTCGAAGTGGTGATACAGGCTGCCCGACAGGATGCCCGCGGCGTCGGCGATGTCGCGCACCGTCGTCGAACGCAGACCGCGCTCGGCGAACAGTTCCCCGGCGATGCCGAGGAGTTCGTCGCGCCGGGATCCCGCGCGCACCTGCGCCTTCGCTGTCACCGCTCCACCCTAGCAAGTGCTTGGTCGTGGCAGGCACAGCAATCGCCGGGCGGAACCAGACGCTGATCGAGCGGTACCCGTCAAGCCGGTCGAGCGGGACCTCAACCTGGTCGAGCGGGACCCTCAAGCCGGTCGAGCCGGACCTCAAGCCGATCGAGCCGGACCTCAAGCTGATCGAGCGTACCCGTCAAGCTGATCGAGCGGAGTCGAGATCACCCGCCTCGACACGAGTGTGGTCTCGACTCCGCTCGACCATCATGGGTGACTCCGCTCGACCATCATGGGTGACTCCGCGGGTGCTGAGCATGCGCGGCGGAGCCTGCGACGACGCGCGGTCGAAGTGCGACCATCATGGGTTCTGCGGGAGTCAGCGCTTGGCGGACTTTCGCGAAGCGCGACCCTGGAGGAAGCGCCACATCTTCATCTGCGCGTCGGTCAGGCGGGTGTCGCTCTTGGTGAACGGCGCGGAGACCAGCTCGGCGAACTTGATCGGCATGGTCGAGACGGTCACCGCGCGGGCGTGGCTGAACGTCTCGAATCCGAAGTGACCGTGGTAGTTGCCCATGCCGGAGCGGCCGACGCCGCCGAACGGCAGGCCGCCGGAGAGCAGGTGCAGCGCGAAGTCGTTACCGCTGATCGAGCCGCTGCGGGTGTGATCGGCGACGTGCGCCAGCCGCTCGTTGTCCTTGCCGACCCAGTACAGGGTGAGCGGGTGCCCGGCGGCATTGATCTTGTCGATGGCCTCGGCCTGGTTGCGGTACGGGTACACGGTGAGGACCGGCCCGAAGACCTCGTCCTCCTCGATCTTCATACCGGCCTTGACCCCGGTGAGCAGGGTCGGCGGGATCTTGCGCGTCGCCGCGTTCGGCAGATCCTCACCGGCCGGGATCACCTGGCGCTTGGTGGCACCCAGTTCGACGGCGTCGTCGATCAGGCCGACGATCCGGTTGTAGTTCTTCTCGTTGATCGTGGAGGTGTACTGCGAGTTGTCGACGATGGTCGGGTAGTTCTTGGTCCAGCGGGCGATCACCTTCTCGGTGAACTCGCCGACCTTCGCCTCGGGCACGAACACGTAGTCGGGGCACAGGCAGACCTGGCCGCCGTTGATCATCCGGGCGTCGGCCAGGAAGTTCGCGGCTTCGGTGATGTCGGTGTCGATGTCGACGATCGCCGGATTCTTGCCGCCGAGTTCCAGGGTGACCGGCACCAGATTCTTGGCGGCCTCCTGCGCGACCGACGCGCCGACCTCGGGCGATCCGGTGAAGAACATGTGGTCCACGGGCAGCTTGGCGAAGTCGCTGCCACCGCCGTGCTTGCTGGTGACCACCGCGAACTCTTCGATCGAGAAGTAGTCGGGCGCGACGCGGGCGATCACCTCGGTGGTCCGCGCGGTGATCGACGACGGCCGCATCAGGACGCGGTTACCCGCGGCGAACGCCGAGCCGGCCGGCACAATGGTCAGCTGCAGCGGGAAGTTCCACGGGCCCATGATGCCGACGACGCCGAGCGGGTCGTGCCGCAGGCGCTGCTTGAAGCCGAGGAGCCCCTGCACCTTGGCGACGTTGGTCTCGCGCATCCACTCCGCGGCGTGCCGGCGCTGGTGGGTGAGGTCGATGAGGCAACCCGCGACGTCGGTGGCGATGGACAGCTCGCGCGGTCGGGTGCCGAAGTCGGCGTTCAGGGCCTCGGTGATCGCCTTCTCGTTGTCGAGCAGCATCTGCCCGAGGCGATTGATGCGGTCGATGCGAGTCTTCGCGTCCGGGATGCCGTCCCGCAGGAACGCCGCCTTCTGGATCTCGAGCAGTTCGCCCAGGGTGTGCGACTCGGAAGACACCTTGTCTCCGGGCCGGGTGGTCACATCGGCTGGCTTGGTCATCGGATTCTCCACATTCCCCGTGAGTTCGGATGTCGGCGCTTGGGACGGACACACGCCTTCGTCTCTACGGTACTAGCAGACGTTGCCCGCGTCACATAAGATAACTTACGCGACTCTCACGGCCGAGGCGAATCCTCCAGCGACCGCGCCACGCGCCGCAGCAGGACGACGAGCGTCTCGCGCTCCCGCGGCGACAGCCCGGCCAGCACCGCCTCGTCGTCGGCGAGTCGGCGCGGCAGCTCCTGATCGACGACGCCGCGCCCCGCATCGGTCACCTCGAGCAGCACCACCCGGCCGTCGACCGGCGACCGGCCGCGCCGGACCAGTCCGCGCCGGACCAGGGCCTCGGTGAGCTTGGTGATCGACGCGCCGCTGAGCGTGGTGGTGGACACGACCTCGCTGGCCCGCAACGGCCGCCCCGCGCGCGCCAGGGCGCCGAGGACGTCGAACTCCGAACGAGTGACGCCGTGCTGCTCCAGCTGCCGATCGAGCCGCTGGCTGGCGACCGAGGCGACGCGCTGAATCCGGCCGAGCACCGCGATGGGCGCGACGTCGTACTGCGGGTAAGCCTGCGCCCATTCGGCCTGGATGCGGTCGACGAGGTCACCACGCTCACTCTCCGACGGATCCTGGGACACGCGGCCGAGCCTACGCCGACGGCTTCTCCGGCTATTTATTTTACTAGTAAAACACTGTTACCATGATCTGGTGATCCCGTCCGACTCCCGCACCCCGCCGGCCCGCTCCGCCGCGCTCACCTATCCGCTGCGCAGCCCCGGCTGGCGCAGCGCACTCACGCTGGATCCGAGCAAGGCGAGCTACTGGGCGCCGGTGCGCGTCGGCGCGGCCGTCGGCCTGGTCCTGATGGTCGGTGGGCTGCTGGGCGCGAAGGACGTCGCGGGTATCGCCGCTCTCGGGGCGCTGGTCTCGGCGTTCTGCCGTCCCGATCCGTACCGGATGCGCGCCGGCCGCCTCGCGGCGCTGAGCGTGGCCGTCACGGCCTCCGTCGCGATCGGCGGACTGGTCGGTCTCGCGGGCGACTCCCTGCTCATCGAGACCGCGGTGATCGCATTGCTCGCCGGCTGCGCGGCGCTCCTCGTCGGAGCCCTGCGGGCGGCGGGTCCCGGGGCCGTGGTCTTCGTGTTCGCCGCCACCGCGGGCGCCGGATTCGTCTCCTGCGCAGGGGATCTCGCGCGTGCGACGACGGCGACGGCGCTCGGCTCGGTCATCGGGATGGCGGCCGCACTGAGCCCGTGGCTGTACGCCCGCGCCCGGCACCGGCTCGGCCGCGGCCCCGCCGCGGCGGAGGAGACCGGATACGAGCCGGTCCGGCGGGCACTGTTCCGGATCCCGCCTCGGCATCTGGCCGCCACGGCGGCGCGGATGACGGCCGCCGCGGCGGCGAGCGCGCTGATCGCCGGCGCCGCCGGATTCGCGCATCCGATGTGGGCGGCGATGGGTGCGGTCGCCGCGCTGCAGGGCGTGGACTTCCACCTCACCGTCTCCCGTGGGATCGCCCGGCTGCTCGGCAACGTGGTCGGCGCCGGTATCGCCGCCGGACTCCTCATGCTGCCGCTGGGGTACTGGGGTGCGGTCCTGGCGATCGTGGTCTTCCAGACCATCGCCGAGATCACCGCACCGGTGAACTACACGCTCTGCAGCATCGCGGTGACCCCGATGGCCCTGCTACTGACCGCCCTCGGCGCGGGACTGGACCCGACCGTCGCGCTCGACCGGATCGCCGACACCCTGATCGGCATCGTGGTCGGGATCGTGGTGGCCGCGCTGACCGTCAGCGCCACCGACCACCTCCCGGCGCACCGCCCGATCGGCGCGACGCGCCGATTCAGCCGAGGCCGTGTCTCCTGAGGCTTCTCCGAAGGCATCGGTGGATCCGCTGGGCGGCCGGCAAGGCGGAGGCATGGCGGCGCTATGCCGACCGACGACAACGCCGCCAGGCGTTCAGCGGGCCGCCGAGGACCGGAAAGAGACTCAGGAGGCGCGGCCTAGCCGCTCGACGATGGTGACGTTCGCGGTACCGCCGCCCTCGCACATGGTCTGCAGCCCGTAACGACCGCCCGTGCGCTCGAGCTCGTTCAGCAGCGTGGCGAAGAGCTTGGCACCGGTCGCCCCCAGGGGATGCCCCAGAGCGATGCCCCCGCCGTGCCGATTCACCCGCTCGGGATCGGCGCCGGTCTCCTTCAGCCAGGCCAGAACCACCGGCGCGAACGCCTCGTTGATCTCGACCACGTCGATGTCGTCGATCGACAGGCCGGTCTTGTCGAGGGCATGCGCGGTCGCCGGGATCGGCGCCGACAGCATCATCACCGGATCGTCGCCACGCACGGTCATGTGGTGGATGCGCGCCCGCGGGGTCAGGCCGTAGCGGGTCAGGGCGCCCTCGGAGACGATGAGCGTGGCCGCCGCCCCGTCGCAGATCTGGGAGGCCATCGCCGCCGTGAGGTCGGAGCCGTCCAGGAGGACATCGAGCGCGGCCATCTTCGCCAGGCTCGTGTCCCGCGGGCATTCGTCGGCCACGCAGTCGCCCAGCGCGACGACCTCGGCGTCGAACGTGCCGTCGGCGAGGGCCGCGCGAGCGCGGTCGTGGCTGCGCAGCGCCCACTCCTCCATCTCGCGCCGGCCGAGGTTCCAGCGCTTGGCCATCATGTCGGCGCCGACGAACTGGCTGATCTCGGTATCGCCGAAACGCCGCTCCCAGCCGACGGATCCCGCTGTGGGCGTGGGGAATCCGAACTCGCGGCCGGCGATCATCGCCTGGCTGATCGGGATCGCGCTCATGTTCTGGACACCGCCGGCCAGGACGACGTCCTGCGTTCCGCTCATCACCGCCTGCGCGGCGAAGTGGATGGCCTGCTGGCTCGATCCGCACTGCCGGTCGACGGTGGTGCCCGGCACGCCCAGCGGCATCCCGGCGGCCAGCCAGGCCGTGCGGGCGATGTTCCCGGCCTGCGGGCCGATGGTGTCGACGCACCCGAAGATCACGTCGTCGACCACCGCCGGGTCGATGCCGGTCCGCTCCACGATCGCGGTGATGACGTGGGCGCCGAGGTCGGCGGGGTGCACCGTGGCGAGCGAGCCGCCGCGCTTGCCGACCGGGGTGCGGATCGCGTCGACGACGTAGGCCTGGGGTGTGGACATCGGGAAAGCTCCTCGGGGAGAAGGGAAGACGGCTCAGGCGCGCTGACTGGAGATGGAGACCACCTCGCCGGTGAGGTACGTGGAGTAGTCGGAGGCGAGCATGGCGATGGTCGCCGCGATCTCCCAGACCTCGGCGGCACGGCCGTAGGCCTCACGTTCGGCGAGTTCGTCGAGCAACCGGTCGCTGGTGACCTTGGCGAGGAAGGGGTGGCGGGCGATCGACGGCGCGACGGCGTTGATCCGGACACCGTAGTCGGCGGCCTCGACCGCGGCGCAGCGGGTCAGCGCCATCACGCCGGCCTTCGCGGCGGCGTAGTGCGCCTGGCCGCGTTGCGCCCGCCAGCCGAGCACCGACGCGTTGTTGACGATCACGCCGCCGCACGAGGCGTCGCGGAAGTAGCGCAGCGCCGCGCGGGTGGCGCGGAAGCAGCTGGTGAGGGTGACGTCGAGAACGCGGTCCCACTGGTCGTCGGTCATGTCGGCGACGGGTGTCTCCCCGCCGAGGCCGGCGTTGTTGACCAGGAGATCGATCCGGCCGAGGCGGGCGGCCGCGTCGGCGATGAGCGCATCGACCTGCGCGGTGCTGGTGACGTCGCAGACGACGGCCTCGATCCGGCGCGCGGGGAACTCGGCGGCGAGGGTGTCGGCGGTCTCGGCGAGGCGTCGTGCGTGGAAGTCCGAGACCACCACGTCGGCGCCCTCCAGCAACAGGCGCCGCGCGGTGGCGAAGCCGATACCGGTGCCCGCCGCGGCGGTGACGACGGCGTGACGTCCGGTCAGCAGTCCGTGCCCGGGGGTCTCGTCCGGAACGGCCGCCAGCGGGGAGACGGGTCGGGTCATCCTCGTGCCTCTCGGGGAAGGCCGAGCACGCGCTCGGCGATGATGTTGCGCTGCACCTCGTTGGAACCGCCGTAGATGGTGTCGGCGCGGGTGAACAGCAGGAGTCGTTGCCACTCGTCGAGTTCGACGTGATCGGGGCGGTAGATGTCGTTCGGCCGGCCCTCGGAGGTGGCGGCCGGGCCGAGCAGGACCGTGGCACCGGCCACGTCGGCGGCCAGCTGACCGAGATCGCGGTGCCAGCCGGCCCAGAGCAGCTTGGCGACCGACGCCGCCCCGGTCGCCGAGACCACGTCCCCGGCGAGGGTGCGTCGGGCGTTGGCGTCCATCACCATCAGACCGATCCGGGCGCGCCGCAGTCGGCTGGCGATCTCCGGATCGTTCACCGCGCCATTGCTTTTCGCGAGCCCGACGAGGTCGTCGAGCTCGCGGGTGAAGCCGACCTGCTGCCCGAGCGTGGAGACCCCGCGCTCGAACTGCAGGAGGCCCATCGCCACCTTCCAGCCGTCACCGGGTTCACCGACGACCAGGCTCGCTTCGGTCACCGCGTCGTCGAAGAAGACCTCGTTGAACTCGCTGGTGCCGGTGATCTGCTGGATGGGCACGATGGTGACGCCCGGCTGGTCGAGCGGCACCAGCAGAAAGCTCAGGCCCCGGTGACGCGACGACGTCCCGTCGGCGGGCTCGGTGCGCGCGAGCACGAACGCCCACTGCGACAGGTGCGCCAGCGAGGTCCAGATCTTCTGGCCGTTGATCACCCAGTCGTCGCCGCGGCGTACCGCCGTCGTCGCGATACCCGCGAGGTCGCTGCCCGCGCCCGGTTCGGAGTAGCCCTGCGCCCACAGCTCGGTGACGCCGACGATGCCCGGCAGGAAGCGCGCCTGCTGCGCGGGCGTGCCGTACTCGATGAGGGTGGGGCCGAGGAGTTCCTCACCGAGGTGGTTCACCCGCGCCGGTGCGTTCGCGCGCGCATACTCCTGATGGAAGATGATGCGCTGCGCGAGGGTGGCCCCGCGCCCACCGTGGGCGACCGGCCAGCCCAGACACGTCCAGCCGGCGGCGGCGAGGTGGCGATCCCAGGCCAGCCGTTCGGCGAAGAACTCGTGCTCACTGCCGGGTCCGCCGCGCCCGCGCAGGTGCGCGAACTCGCCGGTGAGGTTGTCGTCGAGCCATCGGCGTACCGCGGCGGCGAAGACCGCGTCGGCGCCGGGCGTGGACGCGGCCCATTCGCCGAGGTCGAGCCCGCGATCGGCGAGGACCGCCGGCGCGTCGCCCGGTCCGTGGGGAAGGGTCATGATCGCTAGCTTAACCTACCAAGCATTTGTTAGGTTTTGATCATGACGACGCTCCCGATGACCACCCCCGCCGCCCTGTCGTGCGCCCGGGCGCAATGGCCGGACGCGATCGCCGTGCACGACGCGCAGTGGGGCACACCCGTCGAACTGACGTGGACCGCGCTCGCCGAGCAGGTGGAGGCCTTTGCCGGCGCGCTCGTGGCCCTCGGGGTGGAACCCGGCGACCGCGTCGCGATCTGGGCGCCGAACAGTTATCACTGGCCGATCGCGGCACTCGGCACGCACTGCGCCGGAGCGGTGCTGGTGCCGCTGAACACGCGGTACACGGTCAGCGAGGCGCAGGACATCGTGGACCGGTCGGGGGCACTGGTCATCGTCGCGGCCGGCGAGTTCGCCGGCGTCGACCGGCTCACCGAGGTCCTCGACTCCCCGATCGCCGAGCATCGCACCGTGATCGGGATTCCGCTGAGTCCGCCGGGCGAGGACGTCGTCGCGGCGGCGGAGCGCGACGTCACGCCGGCGGAGCGCGACGTCACGCCGGCGGAGCGCGACGTCATGCCGGCTGAGCCCCGTCGAAGCCTCACCTGGCAGCGCTTCCTCGCCTCCGCCACGCCGGAGTCGACGGAACTCGCCCGCCGTCGTGCCGAGCGGGTCCGGCCCGACGACCTGTCCGACATCCTCTTCACCTCCGGGACCACCGGGGCGCCGAAAGGCGTCCTGGCCGAGCACCGGCACACCGTCGCCGGGGCGCGGGCCTGGGGCGCGAACGGCGGCCTCGGCCCCGACGACCGCTATCTGATGGTCAATCCGTTCTTCCACACCTTCGGCTACAAGGCCGGGATCCTGCCCTGCGTGCTGTTCGGCTCCACCATGCTGCCGCTCGCGGTGTACTCACCGAGCGAGGCGATGAAAGCGGTTGCGGCGCAGCGCGTCACGGTGTTCCCGGGTGCACCGACGATCTTCCAGACGATTCTCGACGACCCGCGGCGTTCCGCGTACGACCTGTCGAGCCTGCGGCTGATCGTCACCGGCGCGACCATCGTGCCGGTCGTGCTGATCGAGCGCCTGCAAACCGAATTGGGCGTCGACACCGTGATCACCGCGTACGGCCAGACCGAGACCAGCGGCTTCATCACCACCTGCACGGCCGACGACGACGCCGTCACCGTCGCGACCACCTGCGGCCGGGCCTTCGACGGCATGGAGGTCCGGCTCGGCGACGACGGCGAGGTGCTCACCCGGGGCGCCATGGTGATGCGCGGCTATCTGGACGATGCGAAGGCCACCGCCGAGACCATCGACGCCGACGGCTGGCTGCATACCGGCGACGTCGGGCGACTGGATGCGCGCGGCAACCTGACGATCACCGATCGGCTCAAGGACATGTACATCTCCGGCGGATTCAACGTCTATCCGGCCGAGGTGGAGCAGGTCGTGACGCGGGTGCCCGGGGTGACCGAGGCCGCCGTGGTCGGGGTGCCCGACGATCGGCTCGGCGAGGTCGGGCGCGCCTATGTGACGACGCTGCCCGGCGCCGGCGTCACCGAGCACGACATCCTGGCTTTTGCGGCCGAGCACCTCGCGAACTTCAAACTCCCGAGATCCGTCGTCGTCGTCGACGCGTTTCCGCGCAACGCCTCCGGGAAGATCCTCAAGCGCGAGCTGCGATAGCGCTCGTCAGTCGGCGAGACCGAGGCCCTCGCCGAGGAAGATCCCGCCGACCACGACGAGCACCACGAGCGTGATGGCGGTCATGTTGGCCTCGATCCAGTGCCGGGCCTCGTAGAGGCCGGCTTCGACACGGCGACCACCGACCACCGCGGTGAGGAGCGGGATGAGAGCGCCGGCGGTGGCGATGGCCGCGAAGATCGCGACGATCACCCACTGCTCGGCCTGCGGCACCTGCGCCTGACCGATCTGCGCGCCAGCGCTGATGCCCAGCGGGATGTTCTTGATGATCAGCACGCCCTGCGCCAGGCCGACCAGCAGGCAGGCCCAGACGCCGAGGCCGTCGAGGCGGTCGAGGATGCCCGGCTTGCCCGCCGGCTCGACGTCGAGCATCTCCTGTTCGACCACCTCGAGGGCCGACTCCTCGGCCTCGTCGACCTTGACGGCCCGGTCGTGATTCGGTCGTTTGATCCAGGTCAGCGCCGCGAGCACGAAGAACAGGACACCGAACACCAGGTGCAGGATGTCGATGCCACCGGAGGTCCCGCTGGGGTCGTCCTCTTCGGCGCCGTCGGTCACCAGCATCGGAATCAGGGTGATCCCGAACATCGCCACCCACCAGCCGACGGCGAAGAAGACCGCGCGCAGCTTGCCGCGGTCGCCGAGGAGCAGGATCAGGGCCGTGGTGATCGCCAGCGGACTGAGCGCCAGGCCCATCGCCAGCCCGAACGTGCTGCCCAGAGCACTCCACATGTTGCGCCTCCGAAAGTTCGGTCCCCCGCCTCCCGGTAGGACACGGCTATCTCAAAAGTTAAGCATGAGCAGGCCCGGTGCCACGACGCACCCTCGGCCGGGAGACCACCGGCTCGCGGTCGAGCAGTGAGAGCGGTCACATGCCCTTGGCCGATTCCCGATCACTCGTCAACATTAGGTAATGCTAACCATATTAAATCGTGTGCAGCCGTGGGTCCTCGCGGCGTTCCGGGTGGTCGTCGGCTTCCTGTTCTTCTGCCACGGGGCGTCGACCTTGTTCGGATGGTTCGTCACCCCGTACGGGGGCCGGACCGCCGACATCGGCGCCTGGCCGTCCTGGTGGGCGGCTCTCATCGAGTTCGTCGCGGGTGCGGCCATCGTCCTCGGCCTCGGCACCCGGGCCGCCGCGTTCCTCGGCTCCGGCGCGATGGCGGTCGCCTACTTCTGGATGCACCAGGGCGACGGCCTGCTCCCGATCCAGAACGACGGCGACTCGGCCGCACTCTTCTGCTGGGCCCTCCTGCTTCTGGTGTTCTTCGGCCCGGGACGGCTCGCTCTTTCTTCGGTCCTCGGTGGCACGACGGCCGCCGCTGCCCGCACCGAGGCAGTCGAGGACGCCGGCGCCTCCACCGACCCCGTGCCCGCCTGACCGGTCCCATTCACCCCGTAGCACCGGCCTGCCGGCACGGAATCTTCCGTGTCGTGGCCCCTCGCCTCATCGCCCGGTAGCTCGTTCTCGCCCCCACTGCCGAGGGGGCGAGAGCGAGCTATGGGTGCCTGGCCTCCGTGACACGGAGCGACACCATCTACCCCTTGAGCGCGGCCCTCGCTCGTCGAGCGACGGCGAGACCCATCCCGGCCGTGCGGAACTCCGATGACGGTCGGCACCCATGACGGTCGAGCGAAGCCCGCGATGGTCGAGCCAAGCCGCGATGGTCGAGCGAAGCCTGCGATAGTCGAGCGACGGCCATGATGGTCGCCCCTCGACCGCGTGTCGTCGCTTCGGTCGGCCACGCATGCTCAGGACCCGCGGAGTCGAGACCACGCCCACGCCCACGCCCGGAACGGCACGACCGGATCAGAGTCACCCGACTCCGAGTCGTCGCCCTCTCCGCCCCGTTCCTCGTTCTCGCCCTTGTTGCTGAGGGGGCGAGACCGAGACAAGGGTGCTGTCGACGACGCGTGAATACTGACCCCCAGACGACGGGTGAAAGTTGACCCCCCTCGTCATTCTGGAGGGATGATTTCAGTGGAAGACTGGGCCGAGATCCGTCGGCTGCACAAGGCGGAGGGGTTG
>NZ_JBPSDN010000017.1:0-80516 GCF_052036135.1 Gordonia marina | reverse complement strand
GTTCGCCAAGGCCACCGGGCAGCCGCTCTACCTCGGCCGCGCTCACCGGCTGGCGTCGCGGGCGCAGCGGCTGGCCTTGTTCGCCCGCGACCGCGGGTGCACGGCGCCGGGTTGCACGCGGCCGTTCTCCCAGTGCGAGATGCATCATGCGCCGGACTGGCAGGACGGCGGTCCTACCGACATCGACCATTTGGGTGGCGCGTGCGGCAAGCACAACCGCTGGAATGGGAAGAATCCGGGTGATTGGGAATCGACCGTCCTGACCGGCGGCCCGGACAGGGGCCGCATGGCATGGCGGCCGGTCGGACAGGACGGGCCGTGGATCGTCAACCCGCTGTTCCACCCGGACAAACTCCGCACCGGACCGCATACCCCGGAAGCAGAGCGCACCCCGCCGCCGGCGGTCAATCACCGGCTCGGCACCACCGGCCCGCCCGGGATCGGAACCACCGCCGAATCCGGCGTCACGCGCCTCAGCTGGAAGGACCTGGCAGCCTGACCACCACCTGAGTGGCCAGGCCGCCGGAACGTGCCGCGACGAGCGAGCACGCCCGGGGGAGATCACGTCACCCTTCCGAGCCTGCATCGCCGCTGTGCTGGCGAATCTAGACCGTGCTGGCGAATCTGGACGGTTCGGTTCAGGTAACGCCAGCACGGTCCAGACCCGGCGGTCTCGCAGAAGAACACCAGCGGCGCCGACCCGGCGTGCTATCGGACCTCCCTCGTCTTTGACGCTCGTCGGAATGATCCCCCGGCCAGGCCGCAAGGCGGAGGGAGATCGAATGCGACAGCGACCGTAGACTCGTCGCGCGTACCCGACTTGCGTGCCGCAGTGACGGCATCACCGTCGAATGTTCCGCGAGGTCCTGCGGTCGTGGCGACCGTGGTCCTGGCGACGATCGGGATCCTCGCGTTCACCGCGCCGTGGGTGGTCGTGCGAGCGGGTGACACGTCACTGGTGACCGTTACACTCTCGCGGCAGGTCGACACGGCGACGCCGGAGGTCGACGACTTCTCGGGCAGTCCGGGCTGGGCGATCTCGCTTGCCGTGCTGCTCGCGTTCCTCGCGCTCCGCGCGTGGCAGCGACCTACCACGGCCGGTTCGGCGGCGGCGTCGTCGATCGGCGGCATCGTGGTGTTCGTGGTGGTTCTCCTGACGTGGATCGGCCGTGCGGCGTGGCCGAATCGAGCCCACCTGCCGGACGGGGTCGCGATCCACATGGGCTGGGCCTACTACGCGTCCCTCGGCTTGGCCGCGACGCTCCTCGTCGTGCCATGGGCGGTCGCCCGTGCCCCCGCTCGGTGACTTGGCGGGTCGGTACGGGTCAGTAGTAGAAGTACGCGACGACGTCGCCGATCTGCTGCTCGTCGAACATCGTCGCGCACCGCAACACGAAGCCGTCGTAGTCGCCGGTCTGCCGGCACGCCACGGGCTTGCCGATCGCCATCCCGCGCTCCCACACATTGTTCGTCGTGCCGTCGGCCGGGTCCTGGTACATGACTCGTTCGGCAAGGTCGCAACTCGGTCTGACGCTGACAGGTGTGGGCCAGGTCGGGATGGCGACCTTCAGTCGCTCGGCGAAGTCGGTGCGGTCCATCGCGTAGTAGCGCGGGGTGATCAGCCCGGGACACACCTGCGTGTGCGGCGGCGGACCGGCCATCGGCGCGGGATTTGCGAGCGGCGGGAACAGGTCTTCGGAGCGCTCGAAGGTGGTGCGGCCGGAAGGCTCGGGGGCGGCGTCGTCGTGGGTCGAACAGCCGGCCAGTATGCCGATCACAGCTATCAATGCGAGCTTCTGCAGTGAGCGCTCGGGGTGCACTACTGATCCGTCGGATAGATGAAGACCGCACCGAGAGCCGGGAGACTCGTTGATTTGCGATGGTATGCCGCGGTGATCCGCTGTTCCCAGTCTTGATACTCAGCGAGGTCGAGGTAAGGATCGGCAACTCGAACGGAGACTATCGTTCGCCGCTCGCCGTGGATCTGGACGACGTCCAGGACGGCGTCGATGACGGCCGCGGGTGCGAGGACGGAACTGAGTGCTGCTTGGGCTGTCGTGAGGTAAACGCGCGCTTTCCGGTTGGTCCACCACGAACGGATGGCGTAGACGCCGACGAGGAGAAGAACCACTCCGATCGTGCGGAAGAGGCCCACCGGCGCGCTGAGCTGGTGGCCGGGGCCGGTCATGTCCTGCGCGCTGAACGCGAACGCTCCTCCGGCCCAGATCGCAGGTACGGCGGCGATCGCCCATCCGGTGCCGCGTCGCTCAGCTGTGATGCGAGCGCGCCTCCAATAGTCTGCGGCCTCAACGCGATCCATGCCGAGTGTGTATCGGAGCAGCGCTGGAATTGGCGGCTGCGACGGCGGCGGTTGGTAGGCGGCGGCAGAGGGAGCGGCGGGTGATGGTGAGGGCGGCGCGCTCACCGGTGCTGCGAGTGGCGTCTGGACCGGAGTCGTCCGGGACGCCGGCTGCGGGCGACTCGGAGTTTGCCGCAGGCCGATGGTGGTCGCAGGAGCGGGGAGCCCGGCGGACATCAGCGGAGTGGGATCTGCCTGGGGCCGCAGATCGCGGAGGAGGCTCACCCAGACACCGGGGGTGGGACGGTCGGCGACAGTCGTGGTGAGTGCCCGAACGAGGAGGGGTTTCAGGACTTCGAGATCCGCGGGCAGGTCGTCGGCGTCGCGGGTGTGCTGGTCACCGGCGAAGAGGCGGAGTACGAGGAGGCCGAGCTTGTAGGCATCGCCCTCGGGAGTGCCGATCTGTTCTCCGGCGGGAACGTTCCAGCTCGGCGTTTCGGCCTGGGGGAGGGCACTTCTGCCGCGATGGATCATGGCATCGCAGTCGAGGAAGTAGACCGCGCTGGTCGCCGGGTCGAAGAGAATGTTCTTGGGCGAGAAGTCGCCGATCGTGTAGCCGCCCTTGTGCAGGACCGCCATCGCGGTCGCCACGGAGATCAGCAGGTCGATCTGGGTGCGTCGGCTGATCGCGAAGCCGAGAGTGCCGAGAAACTGCGGGCTGTTGAGTAGATGCTGGAATTCGTTGAGGATCGGTTTGCGGTCCGCGCCGCGCGGACTAGGCGAGGTGAACTCAGCCGGGACGGCAGGCATCAGGAAACCGGTGACCGCGCCGGAGTCGGCGACCAGAGCGCAGGGCCACGCGAAGACGTCCAGCCGGCGGTCTCGCTGGACATCGTCGATCCCGGCCATGGTCGCGACCATGGCGTGGAGGGCGTCGACGTCGAGGTCGGCGAGTGGTCCGGGCTTGTACGCCTTGTAGACCATGTCCCGCCCGAAGAGCGCCGAACCGGTGCGCAGCACCGAGCCCTGACCGCCCTTGCCGAGTTCGTCGCCGAGGTTGAGCGCAGCGCGATCGATCGGTGCCATGGTCACTGTTCCCCCTTGTGGTGCATACCGTGGTGTGCAGAGAATATCCGAGATTCAACGGTGACACGTCACGTGGATGGTCCCCGGCCGCGGGGAGGGGTGCGGCCGGGGACCCACCCCTTCTCTGTCTGGGATTCGACGGCGCGCGGAAATCGGATTCGCGCGCCGGGGTCACCAGGCGAAGGGGTCGTCGAACTTCGGTGGGAGTGGGACGGTCAATGCACGGCGCAGGCCGCACGGGTTGCACGGATCGCGGTCGATCATCTCGCCGGTCCAGCGGAAGACCTGGTACCCGAGGTCGCGGAGGCGAGCGTCGATTGCGTCGCGCTCGCGGCATTCGCGGTGCGGGCCGTCCGGATGGCGGGGCCGCCAGTCGCGCTCGCGCCGCCAGCCGCGGCGGTCGTCCTCGTCGCCGCGCCGGTCGAAATCGCAGAACTGGTCGACCTCTTCACAGAAGCCGATCACCTTCTGCTCGGGCCACACGAACGGCGGCGTGGCGACGACGATGCCGTCGTCGATGATGTCGATACACAGCTCGGGTGTGGGCAGGCCGAGTCCGGCGAGGAGGATCCGGCTCCGGCTCTGGGATTCGGTCTGAGCGCGGCCGTCGAGCAGGGCGAGTGCGTCGGTGACACGCTGGCGTTCGCCGGGACCCAGGAGCGCGGCCTCCGCTTCCAACTCGGCCATCGTCGCGATGCCTTCGCGGAGGATACGGTCGCCGACGACCACGAAGCCGTCGCTCTGTGCGTACTGCCGGGGCCGCCACAGGTCGACGAGGGTCCGGGCCAGGCTGATCACCTCGACGCCCTCGACGACGACCGTCGACGGCGGCCGATGATCATGAGTACTGGTCGCGGCGCTGCGCCGGATGGTCCTGCGCTCGTCGAGGTAGTTGTAGAACTCGATCGGGTCGTAGCGGTAGTGCGAGTAGGTGCGATGGCTGTTCTCCAGCGGCACCACGCCGTGCAGTCGGGCCGCGGTCTTGCCACCGACGACCAGCCCCGACACCTCCGGCAGCCGCAGGTAGGCGCCGATCGCGGCTAGCAGCTGGCGGCGGCCGTCACCGCGGGCGATGTCCGGCGGGCCGAAGAACTCGCTTCGGAACTCGGCGATCAGCCCGGCGCGTTCGGCCGCCCGGATCGGAGCCATGGCCAGGCCGGCGGCCTTCAACTCGCTGCGATGGACGGCGTGGTCCAGGGTGCGGAGCAGATCGGGAACGGGTACTTCGGCGGTCGTCATGTGACCACCGTCGTCGGTGCGTGTGCCGCGCGGAATAGGTGGTTGCGGTGTGCTGTGGACAACTCACGTTGTCCACAGCATCGAGCCACGGGGTCTTGACGGACCGGAGGAACTATGCGGTACGGGACTCGGTGTCGAGGAGGTCGCCCCAGCCGCGGCGTTCGATGCTCGCGCGGAGTTGGGGGGTGGGGGTGTTGGCGGTGAGCCAGGCGGCGACGGCGGTGCGCTCCGCGTCGCGGTCCGCCGGTGGTATGTCGAGTTCAAGCAGCAGTCCAGCGACTGACACGACGGGGAGGCGCGTGCGGATCTCGACTGCCGGAACGGACTCGACGAATCGTTCAAGAGTCATCGTTCATCACCTCGCAAACGAGCACGGGCAGGGCAGGATTCCTTCGATCCACCGCCCAGTATCGCACGGTGGGCCGGTACAGCAGGAGTTCTTGCTGGTAGCGGAGACGCTCGCTGCCGATCGGCGGCAACCATCCGACGTGGACGCCGATCTGGATCCTGAGTTGGACCAGGAAAGCACCTCCGCGCAACGGAGGCCGGGTGAACTCGTGTACGGCGATCGTCCAATCAAGCGAAGCGGCGACGAACCCGGTCAACCGATGGGTCACGCCGATGAGCGACTCGAGTGCGGTCACGTCGAGGCCGGTGGCTTTGCGCGCGTCTCGGTTGCCTCGCCATGCGGTGAGGGGGAGAGCTGTGCGAGACCCGCGAATGAGTTCGGCGAGGGCGTCGTGCGCTTCTCCGGCACGTGGCTCGGTGCTCAGTCCACGGGCGAAATCCTGCACTCGTTCGTAGAACCGGTCGGTCGCCTGCCATAGCCGGACGGCGGCCCGCTGCTCCGCACTGGGTTCGGGTGCGTTGAACAGCGCGTCGTATGCCCGCGGGTCATCGGGCGCGGCATCGGCGGTACTGCTTGTGGTCATGCGACCACGGTCACCGGCCCCGGGTTCGCGCGGAACGAGGTGACGGCTCCGGCCTGTGGACGACTCGCACAGTCCACAGCGTCGAGCCGCGGGGTCTTGACGGGCCGGAGGAGCTATGCCGATCGGGATTCGGCGTCGAGGAGGTCTTCTCAGTCGGTGGGCCGAAGCCGCGTGAAGCCGGAGGCGTGGGCGGCGGGGAAGCCGTCGATCGGGCCGGTGGTCATCTCGACCTGGGCGCGCGCCTGATCGACCACCGGGGTGTCCGGGTCGAGGACGGACAGGTACATCTCGTGCTCGGCCAGGGAGGCGACGGCGGTCTCCACGAAGCCGTCGACGTCCACCGCGTGGGTGGAGCCGGGGCCGTTGGTGAACAGGGCGCGCGGCGGGTCGGGCAGCTCGTCGTAGGCCTGCGCGACGGCGGCGGCGAACTCCATGTGGTCGCGCTGGTTGGGTGCCCCGGGAGCCCATTCCGCGCCGCCGTAGAGGGACAGCACGATGTCCGGGCTCACCCGCGTGATGGTCTCGGCGATCTTCGCGCGCAGTTCCGGGGTGTTGAACAGCTCGCTGTCGGTGAAGCCCCAGAACTCCACTTCGTCGACGCCCACGACGGCGGCCGACGCGCGCTGCTCGTCCTCGCGGAGCGGCCCGGCCTGCTCGGGCGGCATGCCGGCGATCCCGGCCTCGCCGGAGGTCGCGAGCGCGTAGGTGATGACCTTGCCCGCGGCGGTCCATGACGCGACGGCGGCGGCCATCCCGTACTCAGGGTCGTCGGGATGAGCGACGAGGACCAGCGCGGTCGACCAGTCCCGGGGGAACTCGGTGATGTCCATGGCTCCTGACGCTACTCTGGATTCATGGCGAGGTTCAGCCCCCTCGAATGGCCGGTGATCCGGCAACTTCGCTCCGGCGATGCACTCGGCCGCGGTCCCGCGGTCGAGTCCGCGCGCACCAAGAAAATGGAGCCGCGCACCAAGACCGCCGACCGGGTGGTGCAGAGCGTCTGCCCGTTCTGCGCTGTCGGCTGCGGCCAGAAGGTGTACGTCAAAGACGAGCGGGTCATCCAGATCGAGGGCGACCCGGATTCGCCGATCTCCCGGGGGCGGCTGTGTCCGAAGGGCAGCTCGAGCGAGCAACTGGTCAACAATCCGTTGCGGCAGACGACGATCCGCTATCGCGCCCCGTATGCCACCGACTGGCAGGACCTGGACCTGGATACCGCGATCGACATGATCGCCGACCGGTTCGTCGAGGCACGCCGCAATCACTGGCAGGACGTCGACGCGCGCGGCCGTCCGCTGCGCCGCACGATGGGCATCGCCTCGCTCGGCGGCGCCACCCTCGACAACGAAGAGAACTACCTCATCAAGAAGCTCTTCACCGCGGCCGGCGCCATCCAGATCGAGAATCAGGCGCGCATATGACACTCCGCCACGGTTCCCGGTCTGGGAGCCTCGTTCGGCCGCGGTGGTGCCACCCAGTCCCTGCAGGACATGGCCAATGCGGACTTCATCCTGCTCATGGGCGGGAACATGGCCGAAGCGCACCCCGTCGGATTCCAGTGGGTCACTGAAGCCAGAGCCCGCGGTGCCCGCGTGATCCATGTGGACCCGCGGTTCACCCGCACGTCCGCGGTGGTGGACAAGCACATCCCGATCCGGGTGGGCTCGGACATCGTGCTGCTCGGCGCGCTGATCAACTACGCGATCAGCCACGACCGGTACTTCCACGACTACGTGGTCGCCTTCACCAACGCGGCGACGCTGGTGGACGACGACTTCCAGGACGCGGAAGACCTCGGCGGGCTGTTCTCCGGGTTCGACGGCGAGACCGGCACGTACGACCAGACCTCCTGGCAGTACGCGGACGGGCGCGACGAGACGCTGCAGGATCCGCGGACGGTGTTCCAGATCCTCAAGCGGCACTACGCCCGGTACACCCCGGAGATGGTCGCCCAGATGTGCGGCGTCGGTGAGAACGAGTTCGTCTATCTGGCCGAGTCGATGCTCGACAACTCCGGCCCCGAGCGCACCGGCTGCATCGGGTACGCGACGGGCTGGACGCAGCACACCATGGGTGCGCAGGTGATCCGGACGGCGTCGATCCTGCAGTTGCTGCTGGGCAACGTCGGGCGTCCCGGCAGCGGCATCATGGCGCTGCGCGGGCACGCCAGCATCCAGGGGTCCACCGACATCCCGACGCTGTTCAACCTGCTCCCCGGCTATCTGCCGATGCCGTCGGTCGGCAAGCACGACACGCTCGAGCAGTATCTCGACGCGGTCCGCCCCGAGACGCACAAGGGCTACTGGGAGTACGCCGATGCCTACACCGTCAGCCTGCTGAAGGCCTGGTGGGGCGACGCGGCGACCGCCGAGAACGACTGGTGCTACGACTATCTGCCGCGCCTCGACGGACCGGCGGGCACCTACCAGACGGTCGTGGAGATGCTCGACGGCAAGGTCGACGGCTACTTCATCGTCGGCCAGAATCCGGCGGTCGGCTCGGCCAACAGCCGCCAGCAGCGGATGGCGATGGCCAAGCTGAAGTGGCTGGTGGTGCGCGACCTGAACATGATCGAGAGCGCGACCTGGTGGAAGGAGGGACCGGAGATCTCGTCCGGAGAACTCAAGACCGAGGAGATCGGCACCGAGGTCTTCTTCCTCCCGGCGGCGACGCACGTGGAGAAGGCGGGCTCGTTCACCCAGACCCAGCGCATGGTGCAGTGGCGGCACAAGGCCGTCAATCCGCCGGGGCAGGCGCAGGCGGAGCTGGAGTTCTACTACGAGCTGGGCCGCCGGATCCGCGAGCGCCTGGCCGATTCGGACGACCCGCGAGATCGGCCGCTGCTGGATCTCACCTGGGATTATCCGGTCGACGACGAGGGCGAGATCATTCCCGAGGCGGTGCTGTCGGAGATCAACGGCCGCTATCTCACGGGGGAGCACGCCGGTGAGCCGCTGACCTCGTTCGGTCAGCTCAAGGCCGACGGCTCGACGATCGGCGGCTGCTGGATCTACACCGGCGTCTACGCCGACGGCATCAACAAGGCGGCGCGACGCGTGCCGCAGGGCGGCCGGGGACTCACCCAGTCGGAGTGGGGCTGGGTCTGGCCGGCCGATCGGCGGATCCTGTACAACCGCGCTTCGGCGGACCGGGACGGCCGGCCGTGGAGCGAGCGCAAGAAGTACATGTGGTGGGACGACGAGGCCGGACGCTGGGCCGGACCCGACGTCGCCGACTTCCCGGCGACCCGGGCCCCGGGCACCGTGCCGCCGGACGGTGCCACCGGTGCCGACGCGATCGGCGGCGACGACGCGTTCATCATGCAGTCCGACGGCAAGGGCTGGCTGTTCGCGCCGACCGGGCTGGTCGACGGTCCGCTGCCGACGCACTACGAGGCGCAGGAATCGCCGGTCGCCAACGCGCTCTACCCGCAGCAGCAGGCGCCGGCACGGCTCACCATGCCGCGCACCGACAACCTCGACGCCCCGAGCGCTGGGCAGCCGGGCGACGACGTCTACCCGTACGTCTTCACCACCTACCGGCTCACCGAGCACCACACGGCGGGTGGGATGAGCCGCTGGTCGCCGTACCTGGCCGAGTTGCAGCCGGAGATGTTCTGCGAGGTCTCCCCGGAGCTGGCCGCCGAGTGCGGGCTGGAGAACGAGGGCTGGGCGACGATCATCTCGCCGCGCGCCGCGATCGAGGCCCGGGCCCTGGTCACCGACCGGTTGCGTCCGCTGCAGATCAACGGCCGGGTGGTGCATCAGGTCGGGTTGCCGTATCACTGGGGAGTGGGTTCCGATGCCGTCGTCGCCGGGGACGCCGCCAACGATCTGGTGGGTGTCACCATGGACCCGAACGTCTTCATCCAGGAGTCGAAGGTCGGGTCGTGTGCGGTGGTCGCCGGACGACGACCGCAGGGCGCCGCCGTCGACGCGCTGGTGCGCGAGTATCAGGAGCGTGCCGGAGCGACCGTGGAGACCGACAACGTCCGGCTCACCGTGTCGCCGGAGATCGCGGCCGAGTCGGCGGTGAACGCGCGCCACCGCGTCGTGCATTCGGCGATGGAGGATGCGGTTCCGGACGAGTCCGCCGGGACCGAGCCGATGGAGGGAGGAGCCTGATGGGCCAGCTGACCGGACCGTCCGACCCCAGCGCCGACGCGCACTGGCCGATCCACGAGGAGCGTCGCGGCTTCTTCACCGACACCTCGATCTGTATCGGCTGCAAGGCCTGCGAGGTGGCCTGCAAGGAGTGGAACCGTAATCCCCGCGACGGCGACCTGGAGTTCACCGGGATGTCGTACGACAACTCGGTCTCGCTCGGCGCCAGCACGTGGCGGCACGTCGCCTTCATCGAGCAGGACACCGAGCGGATCACCGCGGCGCGCGAGTCCGGGGCCAAGCTGGTCGGCCTGGGCATGCCGCAGCTGCGCGCGTCGTCGGCCGCCGCGGATACGGCGGTGCCGGAGGCGGGAACACCGGACACGACCCCACCGGACACCCCCGAGTTCCGCTGGCTGATGTCGTCGGACGTGTGCAAGCACTGCACGCACGCCGGCTGCCTGGACGTGTGCCCGACCGGGGCGATGATGCGCACCGAGTTCGGCACCGTCGTGGTGCAGGCCGACATCTGCAACGGCTGCGGCACCTGCGTCGCGGGCTGCCCGTTCGGTGTGGTGGAACGGCGCAGCGACGGCACCGCCGCGCCGACCACCCGGCAGGGTGAGCGCAAGGGCGAGCAGCCGGAGATCCCGAATCGCGGCATCGCCCAGAAGTGCACGCTCTGCTACGACCGCCTGCGCGACGACGAGACCCCGGCCTGCGCCAAGACCTGCCCGACCACCTCGATCAAGTTCGGGGATCGCGCCGACATGGTGACGCAGGCCCACGAGCGGGTCGCGCAACTGCACGAGCGGGGGATGACCGAGGCCCGGCTCTACGGCGCCAACGAGAACGACGGTGTCGGCGGCACCGGCTCGGTGTTCCTGCTGCTCGACGAGCCGGAGGTCTACGGGCTGCCACCCGATCCGCGCGTGTGTACCGCGGATCTCCCCTCGATGTACAAGCGCGCCGTGGTCGCGGCGGCCGGGATGGCGGCGGCGGTGGCCGTGTCGTTCCTGAGTTCGGGGCGGCGCCGATGACGAGTTCCGAATTCGATCAGTTCCGTCCGCCGCGTGACCCGCGCAAGGGCAAGGGGCGCAAGGGCGGCGGGAAAGGCAAGGGCGGTCGCGGCGACGACCTCATGGTGCCGCAGGTCGAGGTGGAGCACCTCGACGCGCGCGGCTACTACGGCCACCCGGTGGTCAAGGCGCCGCCGTGGGAGTGGCCGGTCGGCGCCTATCTCTTTCTGGGCGGGGTGGCAGGCGGTTCGGGCCTCCTGGCGCTGGGCGCGCAGCTGACCGGCCGGACCGCGTTGCGCCGCAATACCCGGCTCACCGCTCTCGGCGCGGCCGGGCTGGGCGCCGTCGCGCTGATGGTGGACCTCGGCCGGCCCGAACGCTTCCTGCACATGCTGCGGACCTTCAAGGTCACCTCGCCGATGAGCGTGGGTTCGTGGATCCTGGTGGGCTACAGCAGCTTCATCGGGGTGGCCGCGGTGGGCGAGGTGGATCGGCTGACGGCGGACCGGCTGCCGTTCGGACCGCTCCGCCCGGTGCTGCGGGCCGCGGAGGGGCCCGCCGGAATCGCCGCGGCCGGCCTGGCGGCACCGCTCGCCGCTTACACGGCCGTGCTGCTCGGCGACACCGCCATGCCGACCTGGAACGCGGTGCACCGCGACCTGCCGTTCGTCTTCGTCAGCTCGGCGAGCCTCGCGGCCGCCGGCGCCGCGCTCGTCACGACGCCCGGCCAGGAGGCCGGACCCGCGCGCACCCTCGCCGTGCTGGGGGTGATCGGCGACGTCGTCGCGACCCGGGTGATGGAGAAGCGGGCCGATCCGGTGGCCATCGAGCCGCTGCACCACGGGACACCCGGGAAACTGCTGCGCTGGGCGGAACGACTCGCCGTCGCCGGGGGTGTCGGCGCCCTGCTGGCCGGTGGCCGCCGGGGGCGCGTACGACGCGGCGTGGCCGCACTGTCCGGGGCGACGCTGCTCGCCGCCTCGGCGTGCACCCGTTTCGGTGTCTTCGAAGCGGGTCTGGAGTCGGCGGCCGATCCGCGCTACACGATCGAACCGCAGAAGCGGCGCCTCGCCCGGCGTCGTGCCGAGGGGATCACCGGCGACTCGATCACCGGACTGTGATGCCCGCCGGGCCGCCGTCGGCGGGTACGAGGTGGCCGATCACCGGGTAGCCGGGTACCTCGCCGGCCACCAGCAGGCCGCCGGAGGTCTGGGCGTCGGCCAGCAGCAGGAGGTCGTCCTCGCTGATCCCGGCCCCGGCGGAGAGCTGCGGCCGGACCCAGTCCAGGTTGCGCTGCGTGCCGCCGGAGACGAACCCGTCGCGCAGGGCCTCGCGGGCACCCTCGAGCACCGGCACCGCGGCGGCGTCGAGCACCGCCGAGACGCCGGAGGCGCGGCACATCTTGTACAGGTGGCCCAGCAGGCCGAAACCGGTCACGTCGGTCGCCGCGCGGGCACCGGCCGCGAGCGCCGCCGCGGCGGCATCCCGGTTGAGGGCGGTCATCGACGCGATCGCGTTGGCGAACACCTCACCGGTCCGCTTGTGCCGGTTGTTCAGCAGACCGACACCGATCGGCTTGGTCAGCGTGAGCGGGAGCCCGGCGGCCGCGGAGTCGTTGCGCAGCAAGCGGTCCGGGTCGGCGACGCCGGTCACGGCCATGCCGTACTTCGGCTCGGGATCGTCGATCGTGTGACCGCCGATCACCGGGCAGCCGGCCTGTGCGCCGATGTCGAGGCCGCCCCGCAGCACCTCGGTCATCATCTCCATCGGCAGCACGCCGCGCGGCCAGCCGACCAGGTTGATCGCCACCACCGGGCGCCCGCCCATCGCGTAGACGTCGGAGAGCGCGTTCGCCGCTGCGATCGCGCCCCAGTCGTAGGGCGAATCGACCACCGGAGTGAAGAAGTCGGCCGTCGAGAGCACCGCGAGACCGTCGGCGATCCGGACGGCGGCGGCATCGTCGCCGTCATCGAGGCCGACCAGGACATCCGGGGAGGTCTGGCCGACGAGCCCGGCCACCGCCTCCTCCAATTCGCCCGCGGGAATCTTGCACGCGCACCCGCCGCCGTGCGCGTAATCGGTCAGTCGCTTCAGGTCGCTCACACCAACCGAGGATAGGCCGCTATGTTGGTCAGCGGAGGCGTCTGGGTTCCTGGTGGGCCCCCCGGTCTTCAAAACCGGTGAGATCGAGTATCTCGGTCTGGCGGGTTCGATTCCCGTCCGTCTCCGCCAACTTGTGCCGGATGTGAGAGGTCGCGATGAATCAGATTGCCGCGCAAGGTGATCCGCGTCGTCGCATCCCCCGCACCGATGTGCTGCTCGCGCTGCCCGAGGTCGCCGCGGCCCGCGCACGACTCGCCGAGCATGTGGTGGCTGCGCGGGTGCGCGACGTCCAGGAGCGGGCCCGGCGCGGTGAACTCGCCCCGGAGGACGTCGCCCGGGCCCTGGCCGACGACCTGGCCGCCGCCCGTCCGGTGTCGCAGACCCCGGTGATCAACGCGACCGGGGTGGTGGTGCACACCAACCTCGGGCGGGCGCCGCTGCCGCCTGCCGCGATCGCCGCGCTGGTCGACGCCGCCGGATACGTGGACGTCGAGATGGATCTGGACGCCGGAGTCCGCAGCAAACGCGGCGTCGGGGCGCGGGCCGCGCTGCTGGCGGCCTGCCCGGCCGCCGAGGATGCCCTCGCGGTGAACAACGGGGCGGCGGCGCTGGTGCTCGCGACCACCGCCCTGGCCGCCGGACGCGAGGTGATCGTCTCCCGCGGCGAATTGATCGAGATCGGCGCGGGCTTCCGGCTGCCGGACCTGGTCGCATCGACCGGCGCACGACTGCGCGAGGTGGGCACCACCAACCGCACCCACCTGCGCGACTACCTCGATGCCATCGGGCCGGACACCGGCTGCATCCTCAAGGTGCACCCGAGCAACTTCCGGGTCACCGGCTTCACGTCCGGGGTCTCGGTGCGCGAGCTGGCCGGTCCCGCCGCCGAGCGCGGGATCCCGCTGGTCGTAGACCTCGGCAGTGGGCTGCTGGCACCCGACCCGCTGCTGCCCGACGAGCCGGACGCCACCACCACCCTGAACGACGGCGCCGACCTGACCACCGCCAGCGGCGACAAGCTGCTCGGCGGTCCGCAGGCCGGGCTGATCCTGGGCCGGGCTCCGCTGGTGCAGCGGCTGTCCCGGCATCCACTGGCCCGCGCCGTCCGCATCGACAAGCTCGCACTGGCCGCGCTGGAGGCCACCGTCGCCGGGTCCGCGGCTCCGGTGATGCGGTCCCTGCACGCCGACCCGGAGCGGCTGCGGGAGCGCGCCGAGGCCCTCGCCGCGCGGGTCGGGGGGACCGTCGTCGAGCACGACGGCCGGGTCGGCGGGGGAGGCGCGCCCGGCGTGCCGCTGCCCGGATACGCGGTGCGGCTGCCGGAGTCGCTCGCGCGGCCGCTGCGCACCGGCACCCCGGCGGTGGTGCCGCGCGTGCACGACGGCGCCGCCCTGATCGACCTGCGGTGCGTTCCGGAGGCCGACGATGAACGCGTCGCCGCGGCGGTACTGGCCGCGCACGCCGTGCCCTGATGTTCGTCGTCGCGACGGCCGGGCACGTCGACCACGGGAAGTCGACGCTGGTCAAGGCGCTCACCGGGATGGAGCCCGACCGCTGGGAGGACGAACGACGGCGTGGGCTCACGATCGATCTCGGGTTCGCCTGGACCACCCTGCCGGCCGGCCGCGAGGTGGGCTTCGTCGACGTCCCCGGGCACCAGCGCTTCCTCGGGAACATGCTCGCCGGGATCGGCCCGGCGCCGGTGGTGTGCTTCGTGGTGGCGGCCGACGAGGGCTGGCAGGAGCAGTCGTCCGATCACCGGGATGCGGTGCGCGCGTTGGGTATCGAGCGGGGACTGATCGTCGTCACGAAGACCGATCGGGCCGGGCCGGAGCGCGTGCGCGAGGTGGTGGCGCAGGCACGCGCCGAACTGGCCGGGACCGGGCTCGCGCGGGTACCCGCGGTCGGTGTCTCCGCCGTCGCGGGAACCGGACTGGACGAGCTGCGCGTCGCGCTCGACACCGTCCTCGGCGGCTCACCGGCGCCGTCGGACACCGGACGGGTCCGGCTGTGGGTGGACCGGTCGTTCACCATCACCGGTGCGGGCACGGTGGTTACCGGCACGCTCGCGGCCGGGAGCCTCGCCGACGGCGACCGACTCGAGTTGCACGCGCGCGACGGGCGGCGCACGGTGACGGTCCGCGGCCTGCAGACGCACGGCCGTGACGCCGGTGTGGTGCGGCCGACCAGCCGGGTGGCGGTGAACCTGCGCGGCGCCGGCGCGGAGGAGATCCGCCGCGGCGACGCGCTGGCGACCCCGCGCGCGTGGCGGTCGGTGGCCGTCGTCGATGTGGTGCGGACCGATCCCACCGGCGACGTGCCCGAGTGGCTGACGGTGCACGCCGGGACGGCGGCCGTTCCGGCCCGGGCCCGGCCGCTGCGCGACGCGCACCTGCGACTGACCCTCGCGCGGCCGCTCCCGCTGCAGCGCGACGACCGTCTTCTGCTGCACGATCCGGCGGCCGGACGGATCGTCGGCGGTGCGCTGGTGCTCGACGTCGATCCGCCGCCGCTGCGCCGCCGCGGCGATGCGGCGCGCCGCGCGGACGCGCTGTCCGGGCTCGATGATTCCGCCGGTGCGGCCGACGAGGTGGCCAGGGGCGGTGCGGTGCCCGCCGCGCGGCTGGCGGAACTGGGACTCGACACCGCGTCGGTGCCCGACGGGGTCGTCGTGCTCGGCGACTGGTGGGTGAGCGAGCAGGTGTTCGGCGATTGGCAGGCGCGGCTGCGCGGGGCCGTCGTCGATCTGCACGAGCGTGACCCGTTGGCGGCCGGGCTGTCGTACGGGGCGGCGCGCGATGTGCTGGCGCTGCCGGATCCGGCGCTGCTGGCGGCCGTGGTCGGCGGTGCCGGGGTGACGGCCGAGGGCGGGCTGCTGTTCCTGCCCGAGTTGCGGCGCGATCTGGGGCCGGCCGAGGCCGGGATAGGGGAGTTGGAGCGTCGTCTGCGGGCGGCGCCGTTCGCCGCTCCCGAGGCCGATGATCTGGCCGGCTTGCGGTTGGGCACGAGGGAACTGGCCGCGGCCGAGCGGAGCGGCCGGCTCTTGCGCTTGGCCGACGGTCTGGTGCTGCTGCCGACGTCCCCGGCCCTGGCCATGCGGGAACTGGTGCGGTTGCCGCAGCCGTTCACCACTTCGGAGGCGCGACGGGCGCTGCACACCTCGCGCCGCGTGGCGATCCCGCTGCTGGAACACCTCGATGCCCGCGGCTGGACCCGCCGGATCGACGGCGGACACCGGGAAGTCGTGCGCTGATCCGCGCGTCAGGGGACGAGATCGCTCGGCGCGAAGGAGACGGGGAAGGGGTCGGTGACCGCGAAGGGCCGGTCGCCGGTGGCCTCGGCGGCGACGACGTAGTCGCCGTCGCCGAGGCTCCAGGCGGTGATCGACGGCTCGTCGGGGTCGACCACCCAGTAGTGCGGGCAGCCGGCGCGGGCGAGGCGGTCCTTCTTGAGAGTGAGGTCGAAGATCCGGGTTGACGGGGAGAGGACTTCGACGGCGAGGAGTGGCGGACCGGGAAGGGCGTCGTCGGTGAGGTCGGCGACCGGCGCTACGAGGATGTCCGGTTGCATGACGGTCGTGTCTGGGAGGACGACATCGAAGGGCGCCAGCAGTGCTTCCAGCACGTCGGGGCTCGCTGCCCGGAGCCGAACGAAGAGTTCGCCGACAGCGACTTGGTGCCGGCGCTTCGGTGCGGGACTCACGATGAGCAATCCGTCGATGAGCTCATACCGATGCCCGTCGTCCGGCAGGCTTCTCATCTGCTCGTGGGTCAGCGGCGACGGTGTCACAATGAGGACTCCGTCGATGAGCTCGTACTTGTGACCGTCCTTGCGAACGGCGTCCAGGTCCGCGCGCGTCAGCGGCCGCCCGAAGGGCAGACCGCCGAGGACCGCTGTCGTCATGGTCGCCATCGTAGTGCTCCTCCCCCGTCATGTCTCCAGTGAAGACGGGGGAGGGCGCGCCTGCCAGACCCTACCCGCGAGTTGTGGACTACCGCTCGCGGTCGAGGTTCGCCATCTTCAGCACGTCGAGACGACGGTCGAGTTCCTCCTCGGAGAGGGCGTCGCCGATCAGGCCGCGGTCGATCACGGTCTGCCGGATGGTCTTGCCCTCCTTGAGGGCCTCCTTGGCGACGGCCGCCGCCTCTTCGTAGCCGATGGCGCTGTTGAGCGGCGTGACGATCGAGGGGCTCGACTCGGCGAGGGTGCGCAGCCGGTCCTCGTGCGCCACCAGCCCGGAGATGCAGCGGTCGGCGAACAGCCGGGACACGTTCGCCAGCAGGGTGATCGACTCCAGCACGTTGCGCGCCATCATCGGGATGTAGACGTTCAGTTCGAAGGCGCCGTTGCCGCCGCCCCAGGTGACGGCGGCGTCGTTCCCGATCACCTGTGCGGCGACCTGCGTCACGGCCTCGGGGAGGACGGGATTCACTTTGCCGGGCATGATCGAGCTGCCCGGCTGCAGGTCGGGAAGCGCGATCTCGCCGAGACCGGTGAGCGGGCCGGAGCCCATCCACCGGATGTCGTTGGCGATCTTGGTCAGCGAGACCGCGACCGTCTTGAGCTGGCCGGACAGCTCGACGAGGCCGTCGCGCGCGGCCTGCGCCTCGAAGTTGTTCTGGGCGAGCGCCAGCGCCTCGACGCCGGTGAGGCGCTGCAACTCGGCGACCACCTTGGTGCCGAAGCCGTCCGGGGCGTTGAGGCCGGTGCCGACCGCGGTGCCGCCGATCGGCAGTTCACCGACCCGGAGCAGCGTGGCGTGGACGCGCTCGATACCGGCCTCGACCTGCCGGGTGTAGCCGCCGAACTCCTGGCCGAGGGTCACCGGCACGGCGTCCATCAGGTGGGTGCGGCCGCTCTTGACCACGGTGCGCCACGTATCGGACTTGACACCGAGTTCGTCGGCCAGATGTTGCAGGGCGGGGACCAGGTCGCGGACGACGCCCTCGGTGGCGGCGATGTGCGTCGCGGTGGGGAAGGTGTCGTTGGAACTCTGCGACATGTTGACGTCGTCGTTCGGATGCACGTCGACGCCGCGGCGGGCACAGATCGAGGCGATCACCTCGTTGGCGTTCATGTTGGAGCTGGTGCCCGAGCCGGTCTGGAACACGTCGATCGGGAACTGGTCGTCGTGGCGCCCGTCGGCGATCTCGGTGGCCGCGGCGATGATGGCCTCGGCCTTGGTCGCGTCGAGCAGCCCGAGGTCGGAGTTGACCTGTGCGCAGGCCGCCTTGAGCAGGCCCATGGCGCGGATCTGGGAGCGTTCCAGCGGACGGAACGAGATCGGGAAGTTCTCCACGGCGCGCTGGGTCTGCGCCCGCCAGAGGGCGTCGACGGGCACCTTGACCTCGCCCATGGTGTCGTGCTCGATGCGGTACTCGGTCATCGGTCTGCTCCTCGCGCCAGAGAACTTTAGGGTTACCTAACTCTAGCGCGCGGATCTGAGACGGCGGGGTTGTGGGTCGTCACGACCCCAACAACCCCGCCGTGTCACCGCATCACTCGGGGCAGCGTCTTCGCTCGTCCCGCTCGATGAACTCGGCCCTGACGGGTCAGCGCTCCTTGGAGCGGATCCGGACGCCGGAGATCGGGACGCTCACGGCGCCCGAGGGATCGGTGAAGAAGTCGTTGCCCTTGTCGTCGACGACGATGAAGGCGGGGAAGTTCTCCACCTCGATCTTCCAGACGGCCTCCATGCCGAGTTCGGGGTACTCGATCACTTCCTGGCTCTTGATGCAGTCCAGTGCCAGGCGGGCGGCGGGGCCGCCGATGGAGCCCAGGTAGAAGCCGCCGTGCGCGTCGCAGGCCTGGGTGACCTGCTTGGAGCGGTTGCCCTTGGCGAGCATCACCAGCGAACCGCCGGCGGCCTGGAACTGTTCGACGTACGAATCCATGCGGCCGGCGGTGGTCGGGCCGAACGATCCCGACGCCATGCCCTCGGGGGTCTTGGCCGGGCCCGCGTAGTACACCGGGTGGTTCTTCAGGTACTCGGGCATCGGCTCGCCTGCCTCGAGGCGCTCGGCGATCTTCGCGTGCGCGATGTCGCGCGCCACCACCAGCGGGCCGGTCAGCGACAGCCGGGTCTTGACCGGGTACTTGGTGAGTTCGGCGAGAATCTCGTCCATCGGCCGGTTCAGGTCGATCTCGACCACGGCGCCGCCCTCGATGTCTTCGGCGACACCGGCGTCGGGCATGTACTGCGCCGGATCGGTCTCCAGCTGCTCCAGGAAGACGCCGTCGGCGGTGATCTTGCCGAGCGCCTGGCGGTCGGCCGAGCACGACACCGCGATCGCCACCGGGCACGACGCGCCGTGGCGCGGCAGCCGGATCACGCGGACGTCGTGGCAGAAGTACTTGCCGCCGAACTGCGCACCGATGCCGAAGGACTGGGTCAGCTTGAAGACCTCCTCCTCCAGCGCGGTGTCGCGGAAACCGTGGCCGGTCATGTCGCCCTCGGTCGGCAGATCGTCCAGGTAGTGCGCCGAGGCGTACTTGGCGGTCTTGAGCGCGAACTCGGCGGAGGTGCCGCCGATCACCACGGCGAGGTGGTACGGCGGGCAGGCCGCGGTGCCCAGCGAGCGGATCTTCTCGTCCAGGAAGGAGAGGATCTTCTTGGGGTTCAGGATCGCCTTGGTCTCCTGGAACAGGAACGACTTGTTGGCCGAGCCGCCGCCCTTGGCCATGAACAGGAACTTGTACTCGGGTCCCTTCGGGCCCTGCTCGGTCGCGTAGATCTCCACCTGCGCGGGCAGGTTGGTGCCGGTGTTCTTCTCGTCGTACATGGTCAGCGGTGCGAGCTGCGAGTAGCGCAGGTTCAGCTTGGTGTACGCGTCGTAGACGCCGCGGGAGATCCACTCGCCGTCGTCGACGCCGGTGAGCACGCCCTCACCCTTCTTGCCCATCACGATCGCGGTGCCGGTGTCCTGGCACATCGGCAGCACCCCGCCGGCCGAGATGTTGACGTTCTTGAGGAGGTCGAGCGCGACGAAGCGGTCGTTGCCCGAGGCCTCCGGGTCGTCGATGATCTTCCGCAGCTGGCGCAGATGGGCCGGGCGCAGGTAGTGGCTGATGTCGTGAATCGCCTCCGCGGTGAGCTTCCGCAGGGCCTCCGGATCCACCTTTAGGAAGGTCCGGCCGTCGACCTCGATGGTCGAGACGCCCTCGCTGGTGATCAGGCGATACGGGGTGTCGTCGTGATCGGCGGGCAGCAGATCGGAGTAGAGGAATTCGGGGGCGGGGGCTGATTCACTCACGGGTCTCGATGATACGGAGCACCCGCCCTGACCTGCGTCTTAGTGCATCCTAACTCGGCTAGGATTCGTATCCGTGACGGGAATCAATGATGCGGCGTCGACGCTCCACCACATCGGCGAGCTGGCCGGAGTGGTGGCCTTCGCGGCGTCCGGGGCGCTCACGGCGGTGCGCCGGCACCTGGACGTCGTCGGCATCATGTTGCTGTCCGTGGCGACGTCGCTCGGCGGCGGTGTGATCCGCGACGTCATGATCGGCAATACGCCGCCGAGCGCGTTCACCAATATGCAGTACCTGATCTGCGCGTTGATCGCCGGGGCCGTGGTGTGCGTCTGGCATCCGCCGTTCCGCTACACCCGCTGGCCGCTGGACATCACCGATGCGATCGGCCTCGGCCTGTTCGCGGTGACCGGCACCGTCATCGCCTACAGCGCGGGACTCAACGCGCCCGGATCGGCGCTGCTCGGCATGACCACGGCGATCGGTGGCGGTGCGATCCGCGACGTACTCACCGGTCAGGTGCCGAGTGTGTTGCTGCCTCAGCAGCACCTGTACGCGATCCCCGCGCTGCTCTGCTCCTCGACGGTCGCCGCACTGCTCCGCTTCGCGCATTACCAGCCATGGATGGGCCTGGTGTGCGCCGCGATGGCCACCGCGGTGCGGCTGGCGTCCCTGCGGTTCAGCTGGCACGGCCCGCAACCGTGGTACGTGGCGCGGTGGCGGCGCGACCGACTCTGATCAGACTCTGATCAGACGACGCCCGAGGGCGCGCGCCGTGTGCCCGGCTGCTGGCGCGGCATGCGGTTCGGCGGCACCGGGTAGGCGATGCCCATTCCGGCGGTGCCCAGGGCGATATTGGGCCCGCACTGAACCAGCGAGTTCTTCATCTCGGGGACTGGATCTCCGAGGTGCGGGCGCGCGGCGTTCGGTCTGCGGGCGAAGTCGAACGCCGACGTCATGTCGCCGGTCACGCTGCGCCGTCACTTCGTCAGATTCGGGACGTCGACGCCGAAGCGGCGCTCGATGAGCCGCAGCTGGGAGGTGTGATCGAAGGTCTCCGACGAGACCAGGCCGCCGCGCGAATACGGCGAGATCACCAGACCGGGGACGCGATAGCCCAGACCGATCGGGCCGCGGATGCCCTTGGCGCCGTCCACGTTCGCCAGGTTCTTGACGGTGACGTACTCGCCGGGGGTGCCGGGCGGCGCGGTCGGTGGGACCACGTGGTCGTAGAAGCCGCCGTTCTCGTCGTAGCTGATGATCAGCGCGGTCTTCTCCCAGACCGCCGGATTGGAGGTCAGGATGTCGAGCAGCTGCACGATGCCGACGGCGCCCAGGGCGGCCGGCAGCGCCGGGTGTTCGCAGTTCATCACCGGTGGGATGACCCAGGAGACCTTCGGCAGCCGGTTGTTCTTGACGTCCTGGGCGAAACCGTCCGGGTAGGTGGGCGCGATGCCGCGCCGGTAGAGCTCGGACTTCGGGTCCTGTGCCTGCTTGAAGCAGCCCATCATGCCGTCCAGGATCACCGACGAGATCGGGCCCAGATCGCGGTTGTTGTAGATCTTCCAGCTGACGCCGGCGTCGCGCAGGTTCTCCGGCATGGTCCGCCAGCTGTAGGCGTTCTTCGGGATGATCGTCGGCGTGGTCAGCAGCGGGCCGCCGTGCGTGCCGTCCGGATCGAGGGTGGCGCTCATCCAGTACAGGCGGTTGGGATCGGTGGGACCGAGCACCGAGCAGTGGTAGTTGTCGCAGAGCGTGAAGGTCTCGGCGAGCAGCCGGTGCACGGGGATGTCCTCGCGCTCGTAGTACCCCATCAGCGCGGGTGCGTTGTTCGGCCCGACCGCCTTGATCGACATCGGCAGCCAGCGGTCGTTGCGCCCGCCGTGGAGGGCCTCGTGCATGCCCTGCCACGAGTGGTCGGGGTCGTTGATGCACGAGCCGTCGAGCGACGCGTCGTGCTGGGTGTTCAGCCGGAAGGGGAGCGTGTAGCCGGTGCGGGTGGGGCCCTTACCGGGTGCCCAGCCGTGCTGTTTGAGCGCGTCACCGGCGTCGGCGAAGCCCCGGACGCCGGAGTACGTGCCGAAGTAGTGATCGAACGACCGGTTCTCCTGCATGAAGAGCACGATGTGCTCGATGTCGTGCAGGCCGCCGGTCCCGGCCGGGTCGGCCGACGCGTACGCCTTCTCGATGATCGGCGCCGCCCACGACGTGAGCAGAGCGGTACCGCCGACGGCACCCACGCGCCGCATGAACTCCCGCCGGTTCATCCCGGCGATCTGATCTGACCCCATGAGTGGTGACGCTAGCGCACCCGGAGCGCTCGCGCCGGGTTCACCCGCGGAGTCGGCCGAGATGCCCGATTCGTGCCGCTCAGGGCCGGTATTCGACGTCCGCGTACTCGGCCACCTCGTCGGCGAGGAGCAGGGCCAACTCGTCGCCCTCGGTCCGCCAGCGGGCCGAGGCGCGGGGATCCGGCTCGCGATCCTCGTCGAAGATGCCCTCCCAATCCCGTTGCCACGCGGCCAGCCGCCCCGCGAGCTCTGGAGAGAGGAAATAGGTGTCCGGACCGGTCGTGTAGCCGACGTCCCAGGCGCCGGCCGAGTTCTCCCACAGCGGGTAGTCGCGGCCCCAGTCCGGAAACAACCGGATCACGCGGCGCGCCGGTGGCATTCCGCCGCCCCAGGTGCCCTGCCTCGGCCTGGGTTCGAAGCCGCGCGGTGTCGACGCCCAGAGTTCGGGGCCCTCGCCGAGCGCGGCGAGGCCGTACAGTGCGCGGGTCGCCGCCTGCTGAAACGAGAACTCCGAGAGATCCGGCGGCGGGTCGTCGACGGTGACGCCGGCCCGGGTCGCCGAGCCGCCGGGCACCGGCTCGACAGACCACACCAGAGTCAAGGGCCGCCGCGGGTCGCGCAATTCCAGCGACAGCCGCCCGGCGGTCTCATCGACGACGCCGAAGCGCGCGGTCGTCGACCGCTCCGCAGCCTCGGTGAACGGCCAGGCGAGGCGCAGCGGGAACTCGGCGCCCGCCGTCACATCGTTCACCGGACGGTCGGCGACCATCCCCTCCGGCAGCAGGAGTGGCCAGTTCGCGGCGACGGTGAGCACACCGAAGACGGCGGCGGCCTCCGCGCGGATGTCGATGAACGCGCGGAGCCCGCCACTGGTCTCGGGCATGGGGTCAGAGGTCGAGGCGGGCGAACTCGCGCAGCTTGGCGGTCTGGTGGCGGGCCTCGACGTTGCGCACGGTGCCCGACTTGGAGCGCATCACCAGCGAGCGGGTGGTGGCGCCGTTCGGGCGGTAGGTGACGCCGCGCAGCATGTCGCCGTTGGTGACGCCGGTGGCGCAGAAGAACGAGTTGTCGCCGCGGACCAGGATGTCGTTGGTGAGCACCATGTCGAGGTCGTGGCCGGCGTCGATCGCCTTCTGCCGCTCGGCGTCGTCCTTCGGCCACAGCTGGCCCTGGATCTCGCCGCCCATGCACTTCATGGCGACGGCGGTGATGATGCCCTCGGGGGTGCCGCCGATACCCATCAGCATGTCGACGGTGCTGTAGTCGCCGGCGGCGGCGATCGCACCGGCGACGTCGCCGTCGGAGATCAGGCGGATCTTGGCGCCGGCCTCGCGGATCTCGCGGATCAGCTCGGCGTGGCGGGGACGGTCGAGCACGACGACGGTGAGGTCGGCCACGTCGATGCCCTTGGCAGCGGCCACCGAGTTGATGTTCCATGCGACCGGCTGGGTGATGTCGATGGCGCCCTTGGCTTCCGGGCCGACGGCGATCTTGTTCATGTAGAAGACGGCCGACGGGTCGTACATGGTGCCGCGCTCGGAGACGGCGATCACCGCGATCGAGTTGGGGCGGCCCTCGGCCATCAGCGTGGTGCCGTCGATCGGGTCGACGGCGACGTCGACCTCGGGGCCCTCGCCGTTGCCCACCTCTTCGCCGTTGTACAGCATCGGGGCCTCGTCCTTCTCGCCCTCGCCGATCACCACGACGCCCCGCATGGACACCGTCGACAGCAGCTCGCGCATGGCGTCGACGGCGGCACCGTCACCGGCGTTCTTGTCGCCGCGGCCGACCCAGCGGCCGGCCGCGAGAGCAGCGGCCTCGGTCACGCGGACGAGTTCCATGGCCAGGTTGCGGTCCGGGGCTTGCTTCGACATGTGGTCGGCTCCTTGCGTCGGTGCGTGAGATTGCTCTGATTCTGTCACGACCGGCGATTGGTTCCGGCTCGGGGCCGACTGCGATACTGGGCGTCATGGCCGAGAAGAAACCGCGGATAATGCAAGACAGCCGGGACATGGTGTGGTCGCTGATCCCGCTGCTCGCGATCTGTGCGGTCTTCGCCGCGATCGCCGGACTCAGCCAGTGCAGTTTCTCCGGCGATGCCGCCAAACAGAACATCCCGCATTTCGACAGCGCCGCGGGATTCAAGGCGGACGCGCGGACCATGCCGTTCCCGATCCGCGAGCCGGCGGTCCCCGCCGCGTGGATCGCGAACTCCGGTTCCACCACCGATGTCGGCAGTTCGCTGGCCAGCAACGTCGGCTGGATCACGGCGCAGAAGGACGGCAACTTCGTTCAGCTGACCCAGTCCGGCGCCACCGAGGAACAGTTGGCGCGCTCCCTCGGCGGGGACTCGGTGACCGGTACCGGCGACAAGACCATCGCCGGCCACCACTGGATCGCCTACCTGGACACCGAGAAGAACAACAAGGTGTGGATCACCGACCTCGGCGACGTCCGGATCGCGGTGCTGAGTTCGGGCGCCGAGGACGACATGACCGTGCTCGCGAAGGCCGTGCTCGCCGCGTCGCCGCTGCCGCGGGATCAGTAGCGGCTGATCGCCTGCTTCAGTCGCCGGTCAGACGGTCGGCGATGTACGGCCAGGTGGCGTGCTGTTCCCAGGCCGCCAGGGTCGGTCCGGCGCGGTCGGCGAGCGCTGCCATCCGCGTCTCGTCACGGACGCGCCAGCCGAACGGATAGGGATGGGCGCGCACGTGCGCGGTCAGCAGGAGCACCATGTCGTCGTCGGAGGCGGCCTCGCGGTCGCGTCGCAGCTGCCCTCGCTCCCGGAAGTACGACGCCCATCTTCCGTCGGGCGAACGGTCCGCCCAGAATTCGGGATCGCTGTGGTAACCGATGCGGTCGCGTTCGATGAACCACCTCTGGTATCCGTCGAGCGCCGCCGCGTTGAGCGCGGCGGCCAGATTCCACGGCGTCCAGGGTGCCGGGAAGAACGTCGACAGTGCGACCCGCAGCACCCAGGGCTCGAGGCCGGTGCCCGGTGCCGCGCCCGGCAGGATCGACAGCAGGGCGAAGGTCGCCGGATCGAACCGGCCCGCGGCCCGCGCCAGGCAGAAGACGTGTTCGGCCAGTGCCGAATGGAACGCCCGGCTCTGTTCGGCGTCGTCGAACGGCGGCACCGGAATCCCGGGGACCGACGGGCGGCCCCACGGGATGTCCTGGCGTTCGATCATGAGGCGATGACCTAGTCGTCGCTGTTCAGCGCGGCCTCGATGCGCTCGGCGGCGCCCTGCAACTGCGCCTGACAGTGGGTGGCGAGGGCTTCGCCGCGCTCCCACAGGGCCAGCGACTCGTCGAGGCCCAATCCGCCGTGCTCCAGCGTCGCCACCACCTGGGCGAGCTCGTCGCGGGCGGCCTCATAACCGAGCGATTCCACGGGTACCTGGTCGGTCACGGGTGTCCTTCCTGTTCGACGACGGCGCGCGCGGCCCCGTCGGCCACCCGGATACGCACCCGCGCCCCGGACGGTAGTTGATCGACACTGCTCACCGCGTGCGGCGCGTCGTCGTCGAGCCGCTGCACGACGGCGTAACCGCGCGCCAGCGTCTGCGCGGGCCCCAGGGTCGCGAGGCGCGCCGACAGCTGTGCGTGCCGGTGCTGCTCGACGGTGAGGTGGTGCCGGACGGAGCGGCGCAGGTCACCGGTGAGCCGGTCGACGGCCGCACGCTGTTCGTCGACCAGGCGCAGCGGCCGGGCGAGGACGGGCCGCGCGCGCAGGCCGTCGATCAGCCGCTGTTCCCGGGTCACCCAGTTACGCAGGGCGTGCGCGCTGCGGTTGCGGAGCGCCTCGATACCGGCGAGTTCGGCCTCGACCTCGGGCACCACGCGTTTAGCGGCATCGGTCGGGGTGGCGGCGCGGACATCGGCGACCAGATCGAGCAGCGGATTGTCCGGTTCGTGGCCGATCGCGCTGACCACCGGCGTGCGGCACGCGGCGACGGCGCGCAGCAGGGTCTCGTCGGAGAACGGCAGCAGGTCTTCGACGCTGCCGCCGCCGCGGGCGATCACGATCACCTCGACGTGCGGGTCGGCGTCGAGCAGTTCCAGCTGTTCGACGATGGCCGGGACCGCGAGGGGGCCCTGAACCGGCGTCTCACTCAGGCGCACCCGCACGTGGCCCCAGCGGGCGGTGGCCACGGCGATCACGTCGCGCTGCGCGGCGCTGCCGCGGCCGCTGATCAGGCCGACGGTGTGCGGCAGGAAGGGGAGCGGCCGCTTGCGCCGGGCGTCGAACAGTCCCTCGGCGGCCAGCAGCGACTTGATCCGCTCGATACGGGCGAGCAGCTGGCCGATACCGACCGGGCGGATGTCGGTGACCCGCAGCGACAGGGTGCCGCGCCCGGCGTAGAAGCTGGGGCGACCGTAGACCACCACGCGGGCGCCCTCGGTCAGCGGCACCTCGCTGCGCCGCAGCAGGTCCGGGTCGCAGGTGAGCGAGATCGAGATGTCCGCGGCCGGGTCGCGCAGCGTGAGGAACGCGGTGCGGGTGCCCGGCCGGGCGTTGACCTGGGTCAGCTGACCCTCGACCCAGACCTGGCCGAGGCGGTGGATCCAGTCGGCGAGCTTGAAGCTGAGGGTGCGGACCGGCCAGGGGTTCTCCGCCGTGTTGGGCGCGGAGTCACCGGTCATGCGCTCACGCCGACGGGCTCGACTTCTTCTGGTGGCTGGCGATCCGGTTGTCGATCATCGTGACGAACGGGGTGCGGTTGCGGCCGGCCCGCTCGTACGCGGCCAGGGCCTCGAGATCGTCGGTGGACAGACCGCGCAGCTTGGCGCGCAGCTGGGCGAGGGTGAGGCCGTCGTACTCGAGGGTCTCCGCGATCGCCGGCGCGTCGGCGGCCGGTGCGGGCTTCGCGGCCGCGTCCGGCCCCGGGGCGGGCGCGGCGTCGGCCGGCGGCGAGCTGTAGAGCGCGAAACGTCCCGCGGTGGCCGACGGCGGCTCGGTATCGAGGGCCGTCGTCGCCGGTGCCGGCGCGGCCTGGCGAGCCGGTTTGCGGGCGGTCTTCTTCGCGCCGGTCGGCGCGGTCGCGGCCGCCTTGGCGAGTGTCGTCGGCGGGGCCGGCTCGGGCTCGGGCAGGCTGATGACGGCCTCGTCGTCGTCGAACCGGGCCCACGACGGCTGTTCCTCCGGCTGATCGCAGAAGGGGGCGAAGAACTCGTCGCCCTTGATCGCCATCTCCGCGATGTTCTGCTGGATCCGCATGCCCATCTGCAGCCCGCGGCTCACCGCGGACATCGGGAAGGTGATGATCCGGGTCGGCAACCGCTTGGTCTCGTCGAGGGTGGTCACCAGCACACCGGCGGCCACGCGAGCGGGATACGGAGGACGTCTCATGCTTTCACTGTGCCACACCCGTACCCTGGGAGTTATGGCCGATACCGATCATTTCCCGTCGCAGGACTCGCCCAAGCGCGTCCTGCTCGCCTCGCCGCGCGGCTACTGCGCCGGAGTCGACCGGGCGGTGGAAACCGTCGAGCGCGCACTCGACAAGCACGGCGCCCCGGTGTATGTCCGCAAGGAGATCGTGCACAACCGGCATGTGGTCGACACGCTCGCCGAACGCGGTGCCGTCTTCGTCAGCGAGACCGACGAGGTGCCGGAAGGCGCCATCGTCGTCTTCTCGGCGCACGGGGTGTCGCCGGAGGTGCACGCCACCGCCGAGCGCCGGAACCTCAAGACGATCGACGCCACCTGCCCGCTGGTCACCAAGGTGCACCAGGAGGCCAAGCGCTTCGCCCGCGACGACTACGACATCCTGCTGATCGGCCACGAGGGCCATGAAGAGGTGGAGGGCACCGCCGGGGAGGCGCCGCAGCACATCCAGCTGGTCGACGGCCCCGATCATGTCGACGACGTGCAGGTGCGTGACGAGGCCAAGCTGGTGTGGCTCTCCCAGACCACGCTGTCGGTGGACGAGACGATGGAGACCGTCAAGCGGCTGCGTGAGCGCTTCCCGCTGCTCAACGACCCGCCGTCGGACGACATCTGCTACGCCACCCAGAACCGGCAGGGTGCGGTGAAGGCGATGGCTCCGGACTGCGATCTGGTGATCGTCGTCGGATCCAAGAACTCGTCGAACTCGGTGCGCCTGGTGGAGGTGGCGCTGCAGAACGGTGCGCAGGCGTCTTACCTGGTCGATTACGCGCGCGAGATCGACCTGGCCTGGCTGGACGGGGTGTCGACCGTGGGGGTGACGTCCGGCGCGTCGGTGCCCGAGGTGCTGGTGCGCGGCGTGCTCGACCTGCTGGCCGAACACGGCTTCACCCAGGTCGACACCGTCACGACGGCGGAGGAGACGCTGACCTTCGCGCTTCCGCGCGAGCTGCGCCCGGCCCGGAACTCGTCCTAGAACGTCCGGCCCGCTGTTCCGTGGTTGCTCAGCGACCACCGGACAGCAGGCCGCGTCGTGATCGAGGCCGTCACGAGTGGCGGCGGGCGCGGTCGACGGCGCCGGCCAGCGTTTCCGCGACGGTCTCCACGTCCGCCGGGGTGGTCGAGCGCCCGAGGGACAGGCGCAGCGCCCCGAGTGCCAGCTCCGGGTCGAGACCCGTCGCGAGTAGCGCGGCCGACGGTGTGTGCGTGCCCGCGTGACAGGCGCTGCCGGTGGACGCGGCGATCGCGGTGGCGTCGTCCAGGACCGTCGCGCCCACCACGCCGGGGACGGCGACCATCAGCGTGTTCGGCAGCGAGTCGCGGCGCGGCGTGACCCGGACCAGTCCGGGGATGGTGGCGGCGAGACGTTCGGCCAGGGTGTCGCGCAGCTCTGCCTGCCTCCGCGACTCGCGGTCGAGCATCCCGGCGGCCAGTTCGGCGGCGGCGCCGAGGGCCACGATCCCGGCGGCGTTCTCGGTGCCCGGCCGGAGGCCGTTCTCCTGCCCGGCGCCGAGCAGGACCGGTGCCACCGGGGTGCCGCGGCGGACGTAGAGGGCGCCGACGCCCTTCGGCGCGTACATCTTGTGGCCCGCGATGCTCAGCAGGTCGACGCCGAGATCGTCGACGTTCACCGGGATCTTGCCCGCAGCCTGCGCGGCGTCGGCGTGCGTCACGCCGCCGCGCTCGCGCACCAGCTCGGCGAACGCGCGCATCGGCTGGATGGTCCCGGTCTCGTTGTGCGCCAGGATCAGGGTGCCGAGGCCGGCCGGGTGCGGTAGCTCGTCGTCGAGCCGCACGCGGCAGTCACCGTCGACGCCGAGCTCGGTGACCCGCCAGCCGTGCCGGTCCCGCAGGTGCCGCAGCGGTGCCGCGGTGGCCGGATGTTCGACCGCCGAGGTGATCGCGAGTCGTCGGCCGCGGTGCTCGGCGGCTCCCCGGATCGCGAGATTGTTCGACTCCGTGCCGCCGGAGGTGAACACGATCTCGTCGGCGTGCGCGCCCAGCAGGGCGGCGACCTGCTCGCGGGCCCGGTCGACGCCGCGCCGGGCCGCGGCGCCCTGCGGTGACGTGCTCGACGGATTGCCGAAGACGCCGGTCAGGTACGGCCACATCGCCTCGGCGACCTCGGCCGCGACCGGCGTGGTCGCATTGTGATCGAGGTAGATCGGGTCGTCCGTGATGGGCATGGCCGATCCTTTCGTGCGAACGGGGTGCCGGTGCTCCACGGTCGATGGTGACGCGGCCGCAGTCGTAGACTACGTGCGGTGACTCTCGACTTCCGCCGACCGGGAACTTCGCCGCGGCGCTGGGCGATCGCGGCGACCGCGTTCGCGTTCTTCGCGACCATGGTCGGTACCACGTTGCCCACCGCGCTGTACTCCATCTATTCGGCGCGGCTCTCGTTCTCCTCGCTGACGGTCACCGTGCTGTTCGCGGTCTACGCGCTCGGCGTGGTGTTCGCGCTGCTGGTCTTCGGGCGGCTGTCCGACCAGATCGGACGACGGCCCGTGCTGCTCATCGCCCTCGGCTGCGCGGCCGTCAGCGCCGTTCTCTTCATGCTGCCGCCGTCCCTGGGATTGCTGATCGTGGCGCGGGTGATCTCCGGCTTCAGCGCGGGCTTCATGAGCGGCGCAGGCACGGCCGCGGTGATCGACCTGTTTCCGGCGGCCCGGCGGTCGGCCGGCGGCATGCTGGCGATCGCGGTGAACTCCGGCGGTCTGGGCGTCGGCAACCTGCTCGGCGGCCTGGTCGCGTCGTTCAGCGCGTCGCCGCTGCGAGTGCCGTTCGCGATCCATCTGGGGCTGGTCGTGCTGGCCGCCGCGGGCCTGTGGCTGCTCACCCCGCGGCCCGGCCGGCAGCCCGGTGTGCGCTGGCGGATCCAGCGTCTGCGCGTGCCCGCCGAGATCCGCGGTGCGTTCGTTCGCGGGGTCCTCGCCGCCGGGGTCGCGTTCTCCGTCTCCGGGGTGCTGACGGCGGTGACCGCGCTGTTCCTCGCGGAGGATCTCGGGGTGCGCAACCATTGGCTCGCCGGACTGATCGTGTTCCTCATCTTCTCCACGATGGCGCTGGGGCAGCTGGCGGCGGGACGGGTCGCGCCGCACCGCGCCATCGTGGGCGGGTGCGCCGGTCTGGTGCTGGCGGGTGTCCTGCTGGCGGTCGCCCTCGGCGTGGTGGTTCTCACGCCGTTGGTGATCGCGGCGGTGGTGCTCGGCGTGTCCGGTGGCTTCTGCCTCAACGGCGCGCTGGCCACCACGGTGGAACAGGTGCCGCAGGAGCACCGCGGCGAGGTCTCGTCGGCGTTCTTCGCGTCGCTGTATGTGCTGCTGGCCTGTCCGGCGATCGGCGTGGGGCTTCTCGGGACGGCGATCGGCTTGCGCGAGTCGGGTCTGGTCTTCGCGATCGTGGTCGCGGTGCTGGCCGTGCTGGTCGGTGCGGCGCAGCTTCGCGCCGGGCGCCGCCGCTGACCTCACGGACGACGCCGGACCGCGCGCGGGCTCGTCCTCCCGGGGTATCGGCCGAGCTGTCCCAACTGTGGCGTAGGCACCTCTGTCACGTTTGGCGACCTGGGCGAACGGATCTCGATCGTGTGCTCTGGACATGAACGTGTCACGGATAGGGCAATCGGGGGCGTCACCGGCGCTGCCCGGCGAGTGGGCAGCGGGAAAGACCGCGAGTTCCGGTAGGCCACGGAACTGGGACAGACTGAAGGTCAAGTAACTCATCTAGTAGCAAGGTGCGGCAGACGACGTGGAGGAACGAGCAGGGAATACGTCGCGGCTGTTGTTTCCGTGGTTCTTGATCCTGGTCGCGCTGGTGTGCGCGGCGACGATCGCCGGGCCGGGGAAGGTGCTGGGGATCGTGATCGCGCTCTCCGCCGGTGCGGTGGTCGCGGCGATTCAGGCGGCGCGCGAGCGGGGTGCGCGGACCGGGGACGGTGACGAGCGCGGGTGATCGTTGCCGGGGCGGGATGGCCCGGCGGTTCGGTCTCGCAGGCGGTCAGTCGCGTGGACGGGCCGCGCGTGTCAGGGCGAACACCGCCGCGAGCAGTGCCGTGCCGAGGGCGAGAGTGGTGGTGACGGCGATCGAGGCGGTGTGGTCGGGCCGCTCTGGTTCCGGCGCGGCGACGTCCTTACCGGTGCGCGGGTCGGGGAGTGAGTCGCCGGCGGGCAACTGCGCGGTGAGGGCGGCGACCGGATCGACGAGGCCGGCGCCGATCGCCTGATCACCGGCCGAGCCGCCGCGCGCGGTGCGCACGATCCGGTCGATCACCTCGTCGGCGGACAGCCGGGGGAACGCCGCCCGGACCAGGGCCGCCACACCGGAGACGTAGGCGGCCGCGTAGCTGGTCCCGGCCAGCGGGCGCGGGCCGTCCGCGCCGTCGAGGGCGTCGATCGGGCGGCCGGCGGCGAGCCCGACGATCCGGGTGCCCGGTGCGGCGACGCTGACCCACGGCCCGCGCAGGCTGAAGTCGGCAGGCAGGCCGGTGGCCGTGTCCACCGCCCCGACGGTGAGGATCGCCGGACCGAACCGGGCCGGGGTGGCGACGGTCGTCACCCCGGCGTAGGCCAGGCTCTCCGAGGCCGCCGCGAGTGGATTCTGCTCCCGGCACGACCCGGTGTCGGCGACGTTCCCCGCGGCGGCCACGACGACGGCGTCGCGCCGGTGGGCGAGATCGAGCGCGCTGGCGATCGCGTCGTCGTCGATACCGGAACCACTGGGAGCACAAGCGGTCTCGGAGATGTTGATGACGCCGGCACCGGCCTCGACGGCCGCGGCGATGGCCTTCGCGAGCGTCGAGAGCGGCCCGTAGCCGGCGCCGACCGCCGGCGCGTCGGACGATTCCCGGGACACCGCGTCGTAGGCGCCGCTGGACTGCCGGATCGAGACGACGGCGGCCTCCGGGGCGACGCCCGCGAAGCCGTCGGCGGCCGACGACCGGCCCGCGATGATCCCGGCGACCACCGTGCCGTGCAGGTCGCAGTCGGTCAGGCCGTCACCGGCCGAGACGTAGTCACCGCCGCCGGTGAGCCGGGGGAGCCGCCCGTGCGGGGTGACGCCGGTGTCGATGACCGCCACCGTGACGCCGGCGCCTCGGCTGAACCGCCAGGCGCCGGGCAGATCGAGCAGCACGTGCCCGGGCGGAAGCGCGGTGAGATCGGTGGTGGCCGGTGCGCCGCGAGCACACCGGGTACGTTGCCGGGTCGGCTGCGGTGGACCGACCGGTTGCGCGTCGACCGCGACGAGAGCGGCGACCTGCGCGGGTGGCAGCGCGGAGGCGGGTCCGGTCGTGACGGCGGCGGCGAGGATCCCCGCGGCGCTCACCGCGGCGGCGGCCCGCATCTAGAACTCGCGGATCGCGCGGTAGGCGTCGAGCAGCCAGCACAGCAGCGGCAGAATCGCGGCGATCACCGCGTACTCGGCGAGCTCCAGGGTGCGGCGTTGCAGCGGCGAGTAGTCGTGCGCGTCGGCGGTGACCCCGATGACGAATGCGGCTAGACCCAGGGCCAGGCCGCCGACGAACACGATCGCCGGTGAACCGGTACCCAGGAGCGTCGCGAGCAGCCCGGCGCTGCCACCGCCGAGCAGCATCGCGCTCTGCGCTCGATCGGCGTGTACGCGCCCGCGGGCCGGCAGTGCGACGGAGACCGCGGCGCAGAAGAGCAGCGCGGCGATCGCTCCACCGCCGGTCGCCGCGACGCCGGCGACGGCCGCGACGGTGACGACCACGGCCCCCGCCACGATCCCGGTGAGATAGGCCGAGGCGGCGGCCGCGCGACGCTGGAGGCTTCGCATGTCGACGAGGGCGAGATCGGCGATGGCGGTGAGCGGGTCGTGCTCGGCGGGCGTGCCGAGGGCGCCGACGCCGTCGAGCACCACGTCGGTGTCGAGTGCGTCCGGCGGTGGCGGGGGGACCGACGGCACCGGTGGCAGCGGCAAGCGGCCCGCCGCGATGGCGGCCCGTGCCGACAGCAGGACGGTCAGGACGCCGAGGGCCGCGGTGACGGCCGCCGCCGCGGGCGGTCCGCCCGGCAGGACCATGGCGAGCAGTCCACCGAGGACGACGAGGGTCGCGCCGGTGCCGAGGCCCGCGTGCAGACGCGGCGCGACCCCGGTGCAGCGGTGCACGATGACCGCGACGACCAGTGCGCACCCCGCCGCGGTCGCCGCCGTCGCTCCCGGTGAGTCGCCGTGCGGCACAAAGGATCCGGCGAGGCCACCGGTGAGGAATGCGCAGCACGACGCGGTGGCGAGGCTGCGCGGATCGACCGCGAGCCGGTGACCGAGCAGCACCCCGGCGAGCAAGGCCGCACACGCGACGCCACTCGCGATCGGCACCAGCGGCCCCGCGGCGACCACCGTGCGGCCGGCGATCACCGCGGCGAGGGTGGCCGTGACGGCGATCCCGTAGCCGAGCAGGCGGGCCGCCTCCGACGACCATCCCGGGCGCTGCCGGCCCGCCAGGTGCGCCAGGCCGTCGACGACGTCGTCGATCAGCGCCCCGGGTGCGTCAGGCAGATCGGGATGGACCATCAGCAACTCGCCGTCGACCACGCCGGCGCCGGACAGCGATTGCTCGGCGGGCAGTGGCGGTGCGCCGATCCGGGCGAGCGTCCAGCGGGGCAGTTCGCCGGCGCGCTCGGGGTCGTGGGCGGGCTCGGGCAGCCGGAGCAGGCCGAGGACGTCGCCGATCAGCGCGGTGATCGGAAGATCGCCGGGCAGCGCCAGATCGAGTTGGGTGTCGCCGCCGAGAATCGAGATGCGGACCAGATCCGGTTCCGCGGTGCCTATCGCCATTTCGCAAACCCTCCCCCGAGGTTCTTGATACAACCGACATCATCGCCGGGCGAACGGCGGTACGGGGGAATTCGGGGGAATTCGCGATGAGTTCGACAGTCGCTTTCGTGCGCCGTGGCCGGCCGGCTCCGCCGGTGCCGCCCGGCGGGGAACTGGTGCTGACCGGCCCTCCGGAGGTCGGGCGGGCGGTACCGCAGAGCATGCTCGTGCGCCTGCTGCCGGTGGTCATGGTCGTCGCCGTAGTGGGAATGGTCGGGCTGATGGTGGTGACCGGAGGGCGCGGCGCGCTGTCGAATCCGCTGTTCCTGATGTTTCCGCTGATGATGATGATGTCCATGGTCGGCATGCTCGCGGGCGGCGGGCGGGGCGGCCCGGCGCGGGCCGCCGAACTCAACGAGGAACGCAAGGACTACCTGCGGTATCTCGGCCAGACACGCGAACAGGTCAGGCAGACGGCGAGTGCGCAGCGGGCCTGCGCGCTGTGGAGCCACCCCGCGCCGGCGGCGCTGGCCGCCGTGCTCGGCGGCACCCGGATGTGGGAGCGCAGGCCCGGCGACGCCGACTTCGCCCAGGTCCGGGTCGGCGTCGGCACCCAGCCGCTGGCCACCGCACTGGTGCCGCCGGAGGTGGCGCCGGCCGAGGACCTGGAACCGGTCTGTGCGCTGGCGTTGCGGCGGTTCGTGCAGGTGCACGCCACCGTCGCGGACCTGCCCACCGCGGTGTCGCTGCGCGCCTTCCCGGCCGTCTGCCTGGACGGTGATCGCGCCTGCGTGCTCGCCCTCGCCCGGGCGATGCTCGCGCAGCTCGCCGTGCTGCACGGCCCCGATCACGTGCTGATCGCGATCGTCGCCGACGACCCGCGGAGTCCGGACTGGGACTGGGCCAAATGGCTGCCGCACACCGGGCACCCGGCGCTCCGCGACCGCCTCGGCCCGGTCCGGATGATCTACGACGCGCTCGACGACTGCGAATCCGATCTCGCCGGCGAACTCGCCGAGCGCGGCCGGTTCTCCCGGTCGGCGCCGCCGATCACGGGGCGCCCGCACGTGGTCGTGGTGCTGGACGGCGGGCGGCGCACCGGCGACGAGGAACTGACCATCGGCGCGGGCCGCGAGGGCGTGACGGTGCTCGACCTGCAGCCGGATGCCGACTCACTGGCGGCGCGGCGTGGGCTACGACTGGTGGCGCGCCCGGGCAGCATCTCGGCGTACAGCGCGGCGGGGCTGGAGCGGTTCGGCGTCGTCGACGAGTTGTCGCTGCCGCGCAGCGAGGCGCTGGCCCGGGGACTCGCGCGGTACCGGCCGGCGAGCAGTCTTCCCTTGCCCGGACTCGACGCCTCGCACGTCGCCGCCGATCCCGGACTGCCTGCGCTGCTGGGGATTCCGGACGCCACGACCTTCGACCCGGTGACGGCCTGGCGGGGTCGCACCGCACACGAACGGCTCCGCGTCCCGATCGGCTACACGGCGGACGGCACACCGGTGGACCTCGACCTGAAGGAGAGCGCGCACGGCGGGATGGGGCCGCACGGACTCTGCATCGGCGCGACGGGCAGCGGTAAGAGCGAATTTCTGCGGACTCTCGTGCTGGCGCTGATCGCCACGCACTCCCCGGAAGAACTCAACCTGGTCCTGGTCGATTTCAAGGGCGGCGCCACGTTCGCGAACCTGGAATCGACCAGGCACGTCGCCGCACTGATCACCAACCTCGAGCAGGAACTCTCGATGGTCGACCGGATGGCCGATGCGCTCTCCGGAGAACTCCACCGGCGGCAGGAACTGCTCAGGGCCGCGGGCAATTTCGCCAACGTCGGCGAATACGAACGGGCGCGGGAGGCCGGGGCGGCGCTGGACCCGCTGCCCGCGCTGTTCATCGTCGTCGACGAGTTCTCCGAGCTGTTGGCGCAGAAACCGGAGTTCGCCGAGTTGTTCGTGGCGATCGGCCGGCTCGGGCGTTCACTGCACATCCACCTGCTCCTGGCCTCGCAACGTCTGGAGGAGGGGCGGCTGCGGGGCCTCGACAGCCACCTCTCCTACCGGATCGGCCTGAAGACCTTCTCCGCCAACGAATCCCGCACGGTGCTCGGTGTGCCCGACGCCTATCATCTGCCGGCTTCACCGGGCGCCGCGTATCTCAAATCCGATTCGGGTGCGCCGCTGCGCTTCTCGACGTCGTTCGTGTCCGGGCCGTACGAACCGCCCCGATCTCCGGTCGCCGCGCTGACCGATGGACGGCGCGGCGGCGGTGGGCTCCTGCGGTTCACCGCGTGCCGGGTGCCGCTGCCGCCGCCGACGGCCGACGACGCCGCCCTCGAGGCCGTCACGAGTGCACCCACGCTGGTGGAGACATTGGTCGGGCGGATCGCCGGCATCGGGCCGCGGCCGCACCAGGTGTGGCTGCCGCCCCTCGAGGAGGCCGTCACCCTCGATGCCTATGTCGACCCGGAGGGACCGGCCGGGTCGCTGCGCCTCCCGATAGGCGTCGTCGATCGTCCCTACGACCAGCGGCGCGAGACGCTGTGGCTCGACCTGACCGGCGCGGCGGGCAATGCGGCGATCGTCGGCGGTCCGCAGTCCGGCAAGTCGACCGCGGTACGGACCATGATCTGCGCGGCCGCCGCCACGCACACTCCGGAACAGGTCGCCTTCTACTGCGTCGACTTCGGTGGCGGCACCCTCGCCGCTCTCGCCGGACTGCCGCACGTGGGCGGGGTGGCCACCAAGGCGCGGCGCGACGCGGTCCGGCGGACGTTCGCCGAGGTGAAGACGATCCTCGCCGACCGGGAGGAGTTCTTCGCCGCCGAAGGTCTGGAGTCGATGCGCGAGTACCGGGCGGCGCGGGAACAGGGCCGGTATCCCGATCAGCGGCACGGCGACGTCTTCCTGGTGATCGACGGTCTCACCGTCCTCCGCAAGGACTTCGAGTCACTGGAAGACGACGTCAACATGCTTGTCACGCAAGGTCTTTCGTATGGCGTGCACGTGGTGGTGACCGCCGCCCGGTGGGCCGACATCCGGCCGGCGGTGAAAGACCTGCTGGGTGCGCGGCTGGAACTGCGCCTGGGCGATCCGCTGGATTCGGAGATGGGCCGCAGGGGAGCGGCGACGGTGCCGTCCGGCCGGCCGGGGCGCGGTATCACCGCCGATGAGAAGCATCTGCTGGTCGCGCTGCCGCGGTTCGACGGGACGGCCGAGACCGACACCCTGGCCGCGGGCACCGCCGCGTTCGTCGACAGCGCGGTCCGGCACTACCCGGGCCGCTCCGCGCCTCCCGTCCGGTTGCTCGGCGACGACGTGTCCATCGGGGAGGTCGCCGAACTCGTGGCCGCACAGGGTCTTTCGCCGCGAGCGGGACGGGTGGCGCTCGGGCTGCGCGAGTCGGACCTGGCGCCGGTACTGATCGACTTCGCCGCCGAACCCCATCTCCTCGTCTTCGGAGACGTGGAATCGGGCAAGACGCAGACCTTGCGCACCCTGATCGCCGGTCTCACCGCGGGCGGCTCCGCGGAGGACGTGAAACTGGTGCTGGTCGACTATCGGCGCTCCTTGCTCGGTGAGGTCGACGTGGATCACCTCGCCGGGTATGCGAGCTCGGCGCAGACGGCCGGGCCGATGATGGTCCAGCTGGCGCAGTATCTCCGCGCACGACTGCCCGGTGAGGACGTCACCGCCGAACAGTTGGCGGCCGGGGACTGGTGGACCGGGCCGACGGTGTACCTGGTGATCGACGACTACGACCTCGTCGCCACGGCGACGGGAAATCCGTTGCAGCCGTTGACCGAACTGCTCGGCCACGCGCGGGACATCGGGCTGCGGGTGATTCTGGCACGACGCTCCGGCGGGCTCGGCCGGGCGATGTTCGACCAGGTGATCGCCGGACTCCGCGACCTCTCGTGCGACGTCCTGCTGCTGTCCGGAGATCCGGACGAGGGCTACATCGTGGGCCGTCACCGGATGCAGAAGCTCGGCGCCGGCCGCGGTGAACTGGTCTCGCGGAGCCGGGCCGCCGACATGATCCAGGTAGCCCGGTGAGCGGGTGCGGCACGGTCGACCTCGGCGGCGCCGGCTTCCTGCGCGCCGCCGACGACTCCGATGCGGTGGCCCGGTTCGCGGCCGGGCTGGCGACCGCCGGGGTGGGGCGCCACACGCGGATCATCGGCGGCCCGAGTGCCTGGGGCAGCCCACGCCGGGATCGTCTGAACCGCGCGTTGCGGCTGGTCGGAAGTCCGGCGCGCCTGGTGCCGAGGGCACTGCTGATCGCGGGCAGTCACGCCGACGCGGCGACGCGCAGCTGCGTCGTCGTCGAACCGTTGCCGGTGCCGGGGCCGCCCGGCGACGACCCCGGCGGTCTCTGGACGGCGCAGTGGGTCGCCCGGTCGGCGGACGGCTGGCGGATCGAGCGGTGCACGGCGGGGTGGCCCGGCGACCTCGACGAGCTGGCGGCCTTCGTGAGCGGGGCGGACACGGTGTTCGCCGAACCGGGCACCCCGGACCTCGCGGCCGCGCTCGCACCGGACGCCGCGATACCGGTGGATCGTGCGCTGATCGCGGCGCACGGCCACCGTTTCGCGCCGCGGGGCGCGCTGACCTTCGACTTCGCCCCGCCGCCGATCACCGAGAAGCGCCGCGGCGCGGCGGTGGCGATCGCGCTCGCGGCGACGGTCGTCGTGCTGCTCGGGGCGGCCGGGGCCGTCGCGCGCTGGCCGCGCCCGGGGCCCGTCGCGGCCCGTCCCGGCGTCGAACGGATCGGCCCGGTCTCGATCCAGATTCCGGCCGGCTGGCGGCGGACCGCGCTGACCGGGCAGCGGCCGGACGACGGGCGCGGACTGCGGGCGGTGTTCGCCGACGGCGGTGACGGCCGCCGGCTGATCGTGGTGGTGACCGGACTCCGCGAGGGCGCGACCGTGGATTCGGTCGCGGCCAGTCTGCGCAACCGGATCGCCCAGCGCGGCGACGACGTGGTGGTCGAGTTCGCCGAGACCAGCACGTACGGCGGGCGCCGGGTGATCAGCTACCGGGAGGCGCCGGCGTCGGGCGCGGCGATCCGCTGGTACGTCGTCGTCGGTCCGGAACTCACGACGACGGCCGCCCCGCTGCAGGTCAGCGTCGGATGTCAGCCGGGAACCGGTGACGCGCCGATCGACCCGCCGTGCCGGGCGGCCGTGGCCTCGGTGCGGTCGTGACGTGCTCGGTCGTCGTGTGCTCTGTACCCTACAGTGCCGTGACGACGGTGCCGGTGACGACGGTCGCGCCGCCGTCGGCGAAGTTCGGCACGTCGGCGAGGGCGGCCTGCCCCTCCGGCGTCGCGAGGGCGGCACCCATGGCCTCGGCGGAGGCGAAGGTCAGCGTGGCGATCTGATAGAAGGGCGGGGTGTTGCCCTCGGCATCCGGGTCCAGACGCTGGATCTCGACGCCCTGCAAGTCGGGAATCTTCAGCGCGATCGGGGCGTGCGTGCCCTGGTAGTAGGCGTCGAAGGCGGCGGGATCGGCGGGGTGTCCGTACAGAACGGTGATGCGATAGGTCATGGCCGCGACGCTAGGGGGTGGCCGCCGCCGAACCGGAGAGTAGCCGAAAGTGTCCGGAATCGGGACAACCCCGCCAGAGGTTCAGGTGCGCGCGGAGATCGTCAGCGCGACGTCGTCGGCCACCTTGACGGTGCCCATCATCAGCGAGAACGGCTTGATCTTGAAGTCGGTCTGCGTCACGACGGTCTCGCAGGAGAAGACGCTGTCGGCGGATGTGACGGTCAGCGGGTGCGGGCGGGTGACGCCGTGGACGGTGAGTTCGCCGTCGACCCGGTAGGTGTCGCCGTCGCGCTGTACCGCGGTGGAACGGTAGGTGATGGTCGGGAACTTCTTGGCGTCGAGCGACTTGAGCGCGTTGCTGCGGGCGATGCCCGGCTCGGCGCCGGTCCACGGTGCGAGGCCGCCCTCACCCTTGAGCACGGTCAGCGAGTCGACGTCGACGGTCAGCGTCACCGAGAGGGGATGGCCGTCGTCGTCGACCTCGGCCGTCGCCGTCCAGGAGGTCATCTCGATGGTCAGCCGATGCCCGGTGCGGGCGGCGCGGCCGGCGGTACCGGTGTGCAGGAGCAGGTCGCCGTCGGCGGCGGTGAGATTCCAGGTGGAGCCCATGGTCTCCACTGTGGCAGGTGTGCCACCCGGCGGCCAGTGATCGGGCGCGGTCGGGGCGAATGTCGGGCCCAAGGACCCCGGTCGGCGATTTGGGGAGGTCAGCCCACGGAGGGTAAGGTTGTCCGCTGGTGCTCGACCCGTCTCCGCCGGAGCCGGAACGTCAGCCCCGGGTCCCTACCGGTCGCCGGGAATGAGCTGTGTCGCCGCGCCCGACCGGCAGAATCGAACGAACAGTGAGGACTACTGTGCCTACCTACACCCCGAAGGCCGGTGACGTCACGCGCACGTGGCACGTCATCGATGCCACCGACGTGGTGCTCGGCCGCCTCTCCGTGCAGGCCGCGAACCTGCTGCGCGGGAAGCACAAGCCGACCTTCGCCCCGAACGTCGACGGCGGCGACTACGTCATCATCATCAACGCCGAGAAGGTCGCGATCAGCGGCAACAAGGCCACCGACAAGAAGATCTACCACCACTCGGGTCACCCGGGCGGCCTGAAGTCCCGCACCGTCGGTGAGGTTCTGGCGACCCGTCCCGACCGTCTCGTGGAGAAGGCCGTCAAGGGCATGCTCCCGAAGAACAAGCTCGGCGCCGAGATCGCCTCGAAGCTGAAGGTCTACGCCGGCCCGAACCACCCGCACGCGGCCCAGCGCCCCGTTCCCTTCGAGATCAAGCAGGTTTCCCAGTGACCAACGAGAACGTGAACAACGACGTCGAGGTCGCTCTCGACGAGGTCGTCCTGGAAGACGGCGGCTACACCACCGAGTCGGCTGACGTCGAGGTCGCCGAGGTCGTCTCGCGCGGCCCGGTCGTCATCGATCGCCCGATCCAGACCGTCGGCCGCCGCAAGGAGGCCATCGTGCGCGTCCGGCTGCTGCCGGGCACCGGTGAGTTCAAGCTCAACGGCCGCACCCTGGAGGACTACTTCCCGAACAAGGTGCACCAGCAGCTGATCAAGGCTCCGCTGGTCACCGTCGAGCGTCCCGACGTCTTCGACATCCAGGCCAAGCTGGTCGGCGGCGGCCCCTCGGGCCAGGCCGGCGCGCTGCGCCTGGCGATCGCCCGCGCGCTGATCGAGGTCAGCCCGGAGGACCGTCCGGCCCTGAAGAAGGCCGGCTTCCTGACCCGCGACGATCGCGCCGTGGAGCGGAAGAAGTACGGCCTGAAGAAGGCCCGCAAGGCTTCGCAGTACAGCAAGCGCTGATTTTGGCGCGACTGTTCGGCACCGACGGCGTCCGGGGCCGGGCCAACGACCAGCTCACCGCAGAGCTGGCGCTGGCCCTGGCCTCGGCCGCCGTTCGCGTTCTCGGTGCAGATGCTCAGACGCGGCCCCGCGTCGTCGTGGGCCGCGACCCCCGCGCCTCGGGGGAACTCCTGGAAGCCGCGCTGTGCGCCGGTCTGGCCGCCGCTGGCGCCGACGCGATCCGCGTCGGCGTGGTGCCGACCCCCGCGGTCGCCTTCCTCACCGCCGACTACGCGGCGGACTTCGGCGTGATGATCTCCGCCTCCCACAATCCGATGCCCGACAACGGCATCAAGTTCTTCGGCGCCGGCGGGCACAAGCTCGACGACGCCACCGAGGACGCCATCGAAGCCGCCATGGCCGGTGAGCAGCCCCGCCCGGTCGGCGCGGGAGTCGGCCGGCTGGTCGACGCCCCCGACGCGGTGACGCGCTACCTCGACCACCTCGCCGCGCACGGCGGCACGCACCTTGACGGTCTGACCATCGTGGTCGACTGCGCCAACGGCGCGGCCGCGCACGTCGGCCCGCGCGCGTACGAGGCCGCCGGGGCACGGGTGATCGCCATCCATGCCGCGCCGGACGGACTCAACATCAACAAGGACTGCGGCTCCACCCACCTGGGCGATCTGCAACGCGCTGTCCTGGAACACGGCGCCGACCTCGGCCTCGGGCACGACGGTGACGCCGACCGCTGCCTCGCGGTCGATTCGACCGGCGCCGTGGTCGACGGCGACCAGATCATGGCGATCCTCGCCCTGGCGATGCACGAGCGCGGGGAACTGACCGACGACGTCCTGGTGGCGACCGTGATGAGCAATCTCGGCCTGCACCTGGCCATGACGGCGGCCGGGGTGGACGTCAAGGTGACCGGCGTGGGCGACCGCTATGTGCTCGAGGAACTGCGCGCCGGTGGCTACGCCCTCGGCGGCGAGCAGTCCGGGCACATCGTGATCCCGTCGGCGGGGACCACCGGCGACGGTGTCCTCACCGGCCTCCTGCTGGCCCGCCGGGTCGCCGAGACCGGTCGTCGGCTGGCCGACCTGGCCGCGGTGATGACCGTGCTCCCGCAGGTGCTGATCAACGTCCCGGTCAGCGACAAGCACGCCGTCGCCGCCGCGGAGTCGGTCGAGGCCGCGGTCGCCGCCGCCGAGACGGAACTTCACGGTGCCGGTCGTATCCTGCTGCGCCCGTCGGGGACCGAGCAGCTGGTCCGGGTGATGGTGGAGGCCACCACCGCCGACGGCGCGCAGGCCATCGCCGAACGCGTCGCCGAGGTCGTCGCCGCGGTCTGACGGCACGGGCGACAGGTGCCGCGGAAGAATCCGGGTACCGACGAACGTGGCGCCGGATCGGTGCGCAAGCAGCGGTCGCGAGCGCTGCCTGTGCACCGACGCGCCGCTTCTGTACCGATCCGCTGCTTTCTGGGGCGTGTCGGGGAACCGGGGCGGGGGCTGGTGCGTCTGAGTCGCATGAGAAATGAACTGCGCGAGGCGGCGGGACTCACGCAAGCCGAGGTCGCCGAGCGGATCGGCGTGTCGCAGCGGCAGGTGTCGAAGATCGAGAGCGGGGACCTCGACAACTCGAAGGTGAGTACTCTCCGGAAATATGTCGCGGCCGTCGACGGCGACCTCGTGATCGAGTACGCGAGGGGCGACGACCGGGTGCAGATCGCCTGAGATGCTCTTGCGCCGGTCCGGCGTGTAGTGCCGGGAGGAGTAGTTGTGAATCACCACCTGGTGGAGGTGGGGCTCGTCGTACACCTGGACACAGACGTGAAACAACTGCAGTCTGTGTTCGACGCGCTTGCCGATGCTGTCGCCGATATCGGTTCCGATGACCACGGACCTCTCGACGGCGACGTCGGCATGACGGTGGCCGAGCGCCTCATCTCACTGGCGATCACACTCGACGACGACGACGATGATGAGCGCGCCGCGCGCAGAGGCCTGGCCGCGGTTCGAGCTGCGGTGCATGCGGCCGGCGGTCCAACCGGGGTATGGGAGAAGTTCACCGTCGCCCGTGAGCGGGTGCAGGTCGCCTGAACCGTTTTCGGAAGAAGTGGAACCGGACGGGGGCCTGGTGCGTCTAATTCTGTATGGGGACCGAACTGCGGCTCGACGCCGCCGCGCTGGATCTGCTCGTCGCCCGGCAATTCGCGATCGCCGATGCGCTCGACGGCTGTGCGCAGCGATTGAGACCGCCGCTCGACTGGGCGCGGACGCCGGCGCACCGGGAGGTGGCGGGGACTCTCGGGCGGCGCCTCGACGAGCTCTCCGCGCGGATCGGTGCCGCGGGCCGGTCGCTCGCGGTGATCGCGTCGACCACCGCCGTGCAGGCCGCCACCGTCACCGAGACGGATACACCGCTACCGGCCGCGGGGGCCTCCGGTGAATCCGATTGAGGCGTTCCTGGCGCTCCTGCGGCTGTGGCGTGACCGCGGTGCGGTCGCGTTCGACGACGACGAGGTGGCCGCCCCGCATCGCGCGCTCCGCGACTTCGACCTCGATGCTTTCGGGGCGACGGCGCAGGCCCTGCGCACCCAGTCCGCGGTGCTCGACGACTCGTTGACCAGGCTCGACGCCGTCGTGGCCGAGACACCGCTCGGCTGGACCGGCACGGGCGCGCTGGCGGCGCAGCACGCGGCGGCGCGGCTGGCCGCCGATCTGCTGCCCACCGCGGAGGCGGTCGGCCGGTACGCGCGGACGGTGAGCACCGCGCACGAGATCCTCGGCGAGGTGTTCGCCGACTACCGCAGCACCATGGAACAGGTGACCGGACCCGTCGCGGCCGGGACCGGTCCGGCGGCGGTGCGCGACGAACTCACCGCACGGCTCGACCTGGCCGAAGCCGCGGGGCGGGCCACCTCCCGCGCGGTGGACGAGTCGATCGCCGCACTCGGCGGCGAATGGGGATCGGACGGCGAACTGGTCCTGGCGGGTGAGCGGTGAGCGTCATCGCCGAACTGGAGGCCATCGGGGCGCGGGCGCGGCATCGACTGGCGCGGGCGCGCCGGACGTATCGGCGGGTCACCGACGAGCGTCGGGGCGGTTTTCGCGAAACGGAATCGCTGCCGCGCCTGATGGTCGCCGTGCCACTGGATAGGGTAGGACCGTGCCCGGAAAGAAGAAGGTCATAGCGCCCCCGCCGGATCGGCTGATGAAGGAGCTGGCGCGCCGTGGACCGCACAAGGTCGATCGCGGTGACCTGGGCATCGTCGGGCTGGCCGGTCAGGTGTTCGCACCGCGGACCGGCAAGGATCTGCCGGGGGTGGCCTTCGCGCACAGCTGGCTGCGCGGCAGCCGCCACTATCGCGACCTGATGTTCCACCTCGCGAGCTGGGGCATCGTGGTCGCGGCGCCGGATTCGGAGCGGGGACCGCTCGCCTCCGACGTGGAACTCGCGACCGATCTGCGCGCGGCGCTCACCGTGCTGCAGAGCGTGCGGCTCGGCGCACCCGGCCAGATCGGCGTGGACCCCGAGCGCGTCGCGGTCGCCGGTCACGGCTTCGGTGCGGCCGCCGCGGTCCGGGCCGCCGGATCGCAGGCGCTGCTCGGCCGGCCGCAGATCCCGGTCCGGGCGGTGATCGGCCTGTTCCCGGCGCCGACCACATCGAGCCTGCTGGACGCGGCCGCCTCGGTGACCGCACCGTCGCTGATCGTCGCGGCGGCCGATGAGATGGATTCGATGATCGGCAACGCGGTGCCACTCGCGAAGGCGCTGGGCGGCGACGTGGTCTTGCGCACACTCGCCGGGGTGGACGGCCGCGCGCTGCTGGAGAATCCGTCGATCAAGTCGCTGATCGGGATCAACGGGGCCGAGCGGAAGGTGCACGCGGCGGTTCGTGCGCAGGTCACCGGCTATCTGCTGCACACCCTGACCGGCGACGAACGCTACGCCGCCTTCGCCGATCCGGAAGCCGACATGGGCGCGGTCACGGCCGTCGACGTGGCGACCGCGCGCCGCGCGGACGTCGACCACGTCTCCCAGCTGCTGGGCATTCCCGCCTACAAGGCGGACGACGACGAGGACGGCAAGCGCAAGAAGGGCCCGGCCGCTCTCGCCAGGTAAACTCGACGACCATGTGCGGAATCGTCGGATACGTGGGGGAGCGCCAGGCTCTGGACATCGTCGTCGAAGCATTGCGACGGATGGAATACCGCGGCTACGACTCGGCCGGCGTGGCCGTCGCCGACGGTGCCGGCCACCTGACGGTGGAGAAGAAGGCCGGGCGCCTCGGAAACCTGGAAGAGCTGATCACTCAGGTCGGCCCGGACACCCTGCGCGGCACCACCGGCATGGGTCACACCCGCTGGGCCACCCACGGACAGCCGACCGACCGCAACGCGCACCCGCACGTCAGCGACGACGAGAAGTTCGCCGTCGTGCACAACGGCATCATCGAGAACTACGCCCCGCTGCGCGCCGAACTCGAAGACGCCGGGGTCGAATTCGCCTCCGACACCGACACCGAGACGGCGGTGCACCTGCTGCGCCGCGAGTACACCTCCGGTGCGAACGCCGGCGACTTCGTGGCCAGCGCTTACGCGGTGCTGCGCCGCTTGGAGGGCGCCTTCACCGTCGTCTTCATGTCCGCCGACAATCCCGGCGTGATCGTCGCGGCCCGCCGCTCCACCCCCCTCGTGGTCGGCGTCGGGAAGGGCGAGATGTTCGTCGCGTCCGATGTCACGGCGTTCATCGAGCACACCCGTGACGCCATCGAACTCGGCCAGGACGAGGTGGTGGTGATCACCGCCGACAGCTTCGACATCACCGACTTCGACGGCAACCCCACCGGCGGTAAGCCCTTCCACATCGACTGGGATCTCGCGGCGGCCGAGAAGGGCGGCTACGAGTACTTCATGCTCAAGGAGATCGCCGAGCAGCCCGAGGCGCTGGCGAACACCCTCCTCGGGCACCTGGAGAACGGGCGCATCGTGCTCGACGAGCAGCGCCTGAGCGACCAGGACCTGCGCGACGTCGACAAGGTCTTCGTCGTCGCCTGCGGCACCGCCTACCACGCCGGGATGATCGCCAAGTACGCGATCGAGCACTGGACCCGCCTGCCTGTCGAGGTGGAGCTGGCCAGCGAATTCCGCTACCGCGATCCGGTCCTCGACCGGTCGACGCTGGTGGTGGCCATCAGCCAGTCCGGCGAGACCGCCGACACCCTGGAAGCCGTCCGGCACGCCAAGGAGCAGAAGGCCCGGGTCCTGGCGATCTGCAACACCAACGGCGCGCAGATCCCGCGCGAATCCGACGCGGTGCTCTACACGCACGCCGGCCCGGAGATCGGTGTCGCGTCCACCAAGTGCTTCCTCGCCCAGATCGCCGCCGCCTACATGGTGGGCCTGGCCCTCGCGCAGGCCGTCGGCACCAAGTACCCGGACGAGGTGGTCGCCGAGTTCCGCGCTCTGGAGGCCGCGCCCGCCGCGGTGGAGACCGTGCTGGAGCAGATGGAGCCGGTCCGCGCCCTCGCCCGCGAGTACGCCGCCGCCGACACCGTCCTGTTCCTCGGCCGCCACGTCGGCTACCCGGTGGCCCTCGAAGGCGCGCTCAAGCTCAAGGAACTGGCCTACATCCACGCCGAGGGCTTCGCCGCCGGCGAACTCAAGCACGGGCCGATCGCCTTGATCGACGACGGTCTGCCGGTGATGGTCGTGATGCCCTCGCCGGAGGGCCGCCCGGTGCTGCACTCGAAGATGATCAGCAACGTCCGGGAGATCCAGGCCCGCGGCGCGCGGACCATCATCCTCGCCGAGCCCGGTGACGAGATCGCCGCGTCGGTCGCCGACCATTTGATCCCGATCCCGCACACGCCGACGCTGCTGCAGCCGCTGGTCTCCACCGTGCCGCTGCAGGTCTTCGCCGCGACCGTGGCGCAGGAGCGAGGCTACGACGTCGACAAGCCGCGTAACCTCGCGAAATCGGTGACGGTCGAATAGCCGTGCTCGGCTACTACTCCGCCGATCGGATCCGCGCCGCCGAAGAGGCCACCGGGGATCTCCTGACCAGCGGTGTCCTGATGAGCCGGGCTGCCACGGGGGTCGCCGCGGTCGCGTTGCGTGAGCTGCGCGGGCGGTACGGACAGACCTATGGACGGCGCGTCGGCCTGGTGATCGGCGCGGGTAACAACGGCGGTGACGCGCTCTACGCGGGCGCGCGCCTGGCGGGCCGCGGCGTCGCCGTCGACGCGGTGCTGCTGGCCCCGGATTCCACCCACCCCGGTGGGCTCGCGGCGCTCCAGCGCGCGGGCGGGCACATCGTCGACCGGCTCGGTCCCGACACCGATCTGGTGATCGACGCCGTCGTCGGACTGGGCGGCCGTGGCCCGCTGCGCCCGGCCGCCGCGGCGGCGTTCGCGGCCGTCGCCGGGGTCCCGGTGCTGGCCGTCGACCTGCCGTCCGGGATCGATCCCGACACCGGCGTGGTGCATCACCCGTCGGTGCGCGCCGACGTCTGCGTCACCTTCGGCGAACGGCGCCTCGCCCACCTGCTCGCCGCACCCGAGTGCGGCCGCGTCGAGGTGGTCGACATCGGCCTGACGACGCCCGACCCGGAGGTGGCGGCCCTCACCGACGCCGAGACCGGCGCGCTGTGGCCGGTGCCCGGGCCGCACGACGACAAGTACACGCAGGGTGTGGTGGGGATCCTGGCCGGTTCGGACGCCTATCCCGGGGCCGCGGTGCTCTCCACCAGCGGCGCGGTGGCCGCGACCTCCGGCATGACCCGCTTCGTCGGCACGGCCGCACCCGAGGTGGTCGCGCACCGGCCCGAGGTGGTCGCCGTGCGTGAACTCGCCGACGCGGGCACCGTGCAGGCCTGGGTGATCGGACCGGGCCTGGGCACCGGCGCGCACGCCGAACGACTCGTCGAGCAGGTGCTCGGCACCGACGTTCCGGTGCTGGTCGATGCCGACGGACTGACCGTGCTGGCCCGCCGGCTCGATCTGCTCGACGGCCGTACCGCGCCGACCCTGCTGACCCCGCACGCCGGTGAGTTCGCCCGTCTCGCCGGGCATCCGCCCGGCGACGACCGGCTGGCGGCGGTCCGTGACCTCGCCGGGCGCCTGGGCGTCACCGTGCTGCTCAAGGGCCGGATCACGCTGATCGCGGATCCGGACGGCCGGGTGCTCGGCAACGACGCGGGCTCGTCGTGGGCGGCGACCGCCGGAGCGGGCGACGTGCTCTCCGGGATCGCCGGGGCACTGCTCGCCGCGGGCCTGCCGCCGCGACTCGCCGGAGCGGCCGCGGCCCGCGCGCACGCGACGGCGGCACGACTCGCCGCCCGCGGCGCGCCGATCGGCGCTTCCGCACTGGCGGACGCGGTGCCGGAGGCCATCCGCGTGCTCCGCGCCTCGGGAGGCGCGTCGTGAGACCGGCACTGGAGGCGTCCGTCGACCTGTCGGCGATCGCCCACAACGTCGGGGTGATCACCGAACGCGCAGGCGTGCCGCTGATCGCCGTGGTCAAGGCCGACGGCTACGGCCACGGCGCGACACCGGTCGCCCGGGCCGCGCTCGCCGCGGGTGCCGCCGAACTGGGCGTCGCGCATCTGACCGAAGCCCTGGCCCTGCGCGCGGACGGGATCGACGCGCACCTCACGTCGTGGCTGCACACCCCCGACACCGATTTCGCGGCCGGGATCGCCGCCGGCGTCGACCTCGCGGTGTCGTCGCCGCGGCAGCTGGCCGCCGTGGTCGCCGCGGCCCGCGAACTCGGCACCACCGCGACGGTGACCGTCAAGGTCGACACCGGGCTCGGCCGCAGCGGTATCGCGCCCGGCGAATGGGAGCAGACCGCGCGCGAGGTCGCCGCCGCGCAGGCCGAGGGCGCCGTCCGGCTGCGCGCCGCGATGTGCCATCTCGCCTTCGGCGACGAGCCCGACCACCCGATGAACACGCGGCAGGCCGACCGTCTCGACGCGGCCGTCGCCGATCTGCGCCGGCTCGGTGCGGCACCCGACGTGGTGCACATCGCCAACTCGCCGGCCGCGCTCACCCGGCCCGACCTGGCCCGCGACCTGGTCCGCCCCGGCATCGCCGTCTACGGCTACTCGCCGATCCCGGAGCTCGGCGACTTCGGCCTGATCCCGGCGATGACGCTCTCCGCCCAGGTCGCCCTGGTCAAGAACATCCCGGCCGGGCAGGGGGTGTCGTACGGCCACCGGTGGGTGGCGCCGCGCGACACGACGATCGCGGTCCTGCCCGCGGGCTACGCCGACGGCGTGCCACGGCTGCTGTCCGGGCGCTTCGAGGTCTCGATCAACGGGCGACGATTCCCCGGTGTCGGCCGGGTCTGCATGGATCAGCTGGTGGTGGACCTGGGACCCGACGGCGGCGGCGTGACCGAAGGCGACCGGGCCGTCCTGTTCGGCGCGACCGGCCCCGGTGAGCCGTCGCTCCCGACGGCCACCGACTGGGCCGATGCCATCGGCACCATCGACTACGAGATCGTCACCGGTATCCGCGGACGTGCCGTGCGCAGCTACCGCGGCGCGGCGGGGGAGGCGCAGTGAGCGAGCAACAGCAGGAGCCGGGACCCGCCCGGCCGGCGGTCCACGTGCCCGAGCAGCGGCGCCCGCGCCCGGGCTGGGCGTCGGGCCTGCGGGACGTCGGTTCGCTGGGCGCGACCCTGGGCGGCAACGTCCGGCGCTCCCGGCGCCGCAAGAAGAGCGGCACCGCGGTCGACCCGAACACCGGTGTCGATTTCAAGCGCATCTACACCGACGAGTCGTCGACCGTCATCGCCGATGACGGGGTCGGTCTCGCGGTGCGCACGCATCTGACCGGCGACGACACCGAGCGCTCACCGGAACTGACGGTGATCTTCGTCCACGGCTTCACGCTGCGGATGGCGTCGTGGCATTTCCAGCGGTACGGCCTCGCCGAGCGGTGGGCCGACCGGCGGATCCGGATGGTCTTCTACGACCAGCGCGGACACGGCCGCAGCGACCCGGCCTCGGCCGCGAGCTCGTCGGTCCCGCAGCTCGGGGACGACCTCGCGGCGGTGATCCGGGCCGTCGCACCGACCGGCCCGGTGGTGCTGGTGGGGCATTCGATGGGTGGCATGACGATCATGGCGCTGGCCCGGAGCCATCCCGAACTCTTCGGCTACAAGGGACGCGTCTCCGGCGTCGCCCTGATCTCGACCGCCGCACGCGGCATCACCGAGGCCGGTCTCGGTGAGGGCCTCAACAATCCGGTCGTCGACGCCCTGCGCGTCTCCGTCCGGTACTTCCCGCGCCTGGTGCAGGCCGGGCGCGGCGTCACCCGCCAGGCCGTGGAACCGGTGCTGATCGCCGCCAGCTTCGGTCCCGACTTCTACAGTCCGTCGGCCGGTCACGCCGTGGAGTCGATGATCCAGAACACCCCCATCTCGACGATGGTGAACTTTCTGCACGCCCTGGAGAGCCACGACGAGTCGACCGCGCTGCCGGTGCTCGCGCAGGTGCCGTCGGTGGTGATGTGCGGCGACATCGATCGGCTGACCCCGCTGCCGAATTCGCTGCGCATGTACTCCGAACTGGGCGACGACTCGCGGCTGCTGATCGGGGAGGGCTGCGGCCACATGCTGCCGATGGAGCACCCCGACCTGGTCAACGACGGTATCGACGGGCTGGTCCAGCGATCCCGGATCGCCCTGAACCGGCCCAAGATGCGATGGTACTGGGGGCGTGATGGGAGCGTCTGATCCGGTCCGCGGCGCCGCCGGGCGGCGCGAGCTGCCCGAGGTCGCCGACACCGAGGCGCTCGGCGCCGACCTCGCGCGGATCCTGCGGGCCGGGGATCTGGTGATCCTCGACGGGCCGCTCGGCGCGGGCAAGACCGCGCTGACCCGCGGCCTGGCCGCCGGGCTCGGCGTGCGCGGGCGGGTCAGTTCGCCGACGTTCATCATCGCGCGCCAGCACGCGTCCGGCGAGGGCGGCGGCCCCGGCCTGATCCACGTCGACGCCTACCGCCTCGGCGGGCTCGACGATCTCGACGCCCTCGATCTGGACACCGATCTCACCGATTCGGTGGTCGTCGTCGAATGGGGCGAGGGCGTGGCCGAACGGCTGGTCGACGAGTATCTGACGGTGCGGCTGCGGCGCGCGGACGACTCCGACGTGCGCACCGCGGAATGGGAATGGGTGAGCCATGAGTGACCCGCGGCTGATCCTGGCCCTGGACACCGCCACTCCGACGGTGGTGGTGGGGCTGGTGGAACTCGGCGACGCCGGTCCGCGCACCCTCGCCGAACGGGTCGTGGACGACCACCGCCGCCACGCCGAGGTCCTCACCACCCTGATGCGCGACGTGCTGGCCGAGGCCGGCGTCACCGGCGCGGATCTGGACGGGGTGGTCGTCGGCTGCGGGCCGGGCCCGTTCACCGGCCTGCGCGTGGGCATGGCGACCGCCGCCGCATACGCGGACGCCCTGGGCATCGGCGTGTACGGGGTGTGCACCCTGGACGCGATCGCCGGGGCGGCCGGTGAGTCCGCCGACGTGCTGGTGGTGACCGACGCCCGGCGTCGCGAGGCCTACTGGGCCCGGTACCGGGATGGGCAGCGGATCGACGGTCCGCAGGTGAGCGCACCCGATGCCGTCGTCGTGGGGGAGGCGGCCGTCGTCGCCGGGACCCCCGGCTTCACCGACCGGTACGGGCTGCCGGTCTCGGCCGTGACCGTCCCGACGCCGGCCTCGCTGGTGGCCGCCGCGGATCTCACCGCTCCCGGGCCGCTCACGCCGCTGTACCTGCGGCGGCCGGATGCGGTGGAACTGAAGGACCAGCGCCGCAAGTCGTTGCTGCCGTGATCGTCGACGCCCTCACCCCGCGCGACCTGCCGCGCTGCGCCGAATTGGAGACCGTGCTGTTCGCCGGCGACTCGCCCTGGCCGCTCCCGGGCTTCGTGAGTGAACTCGCCGCGGCGCACAACCGCTACTTCGCGCTCCGCGCCGAGCCCGGCGGGCCGGTCGCCGGCTACGCCGGGATCAGCCTCCTCGGGCCGCCCGGCGGGCAGGAATGCGAGGTGCACACCATCGCCGTCGCACCGGAGTTCCAGGGCACCGGCGGCGGCCGGGCGCTGATGTCGGCGATGCTGACGGTTGCCGATGCCGCGGGCGCGCCGGTATTCCTGGAGGTGCGTACCGACAACACGCCGGCCATCGGGCTGTACGAGAGCGTCGGTTTCACCGTCGCCGGGGTCCGGCGCAACTACTATCAGCCGTCCGGCGCCGATGCCTACACCATGGTGCGCCCGGCCGACGAGGGGACAGCGTCACCGTGATCGTGATGGGTATCGAGAGCTCGTGCGACGAGACGGGCGTCGGGATCGTCTCCTGGGACGGCGAATCGGCGACGCTGCTGGCCGACGAGGTGGCCTCCAGCCAGGACGAGCACGCCCGCTACGGCGGCGTGGTCCCCGAGGTGGCCTCCCGCGCGCACCTGGAGGCCATGGTGCCGACCATGACCCGCGCCCGCGAGGCCGCCGGGATCGACCGGCCGGATGCCATCGCGGTGACCATCGGCCCCGGGCTGGCGGGCGCCCTGCTGGTCGGCGTCGCCGCCGCCAAGGCGTACGCGCTGGCCTGGGATGTGCCGCTGTACGCGGTGAACCACCTCGGCGGCCACGTCGCCGTCGACACCCTGGAACACGGCCCGATGCCGCCCTCGGTGGCCTTGCTGGTCTCCGGCGGCCACACCCATCTGCTCGGCATCGAGGCCCTGGACCGGCCGATCGACGAACTCGGCACCACCATCGACGACGCGGCCGGGGAGGCCTTCGACAAGGTCGCGCGGCTGCTCGACCTCGGCTATCCCGGCGGGCCGGTGATCGATGAGCTGGCCCGCGACGGCGATCCGGCGGCCATCAAGTTCCCGCGCGGTCTGACCGGTCCCCGCGACGCCCCGTACGACTTCTCGTTCAGCGGCCTCAAGACGGCCGTCGCGCGCTACGTGGAGGGCGAGGTGCGGGCCGGTCGCGAGGTCAGCGTGCCCGACGTGGCGGCGTCGTTCCAGGAGGCGGTGGCCGACGTGCTGACCGCTAAGGCGATGCGTGCGGTCGCCGAACGCGGCGTCGACACCCTGGTGCTCGGCGGCGGGGCCACCGCCAATTCCCGGATCCGGTCCCTCGCGCAGGAGCGCGCCGATGCCGCGGGGGTGCGGCTGCGCGTCCCGAAGCCGCGGCTGTGCACCGACAACGGCGTCATGGTGGCGACGCTGGGTGCGCACGTGATCGGCGGCGGCGCCCCGGCGTCGTCGCTGAACGTGGCGACCGATCCCGGGATGTCGGTGCAGATCAGCAAGCTCTGAGCGAACTCATCGCGTCTTAGCGGACCCAAGGGTTGAGTGCTGGCACTCGCATGGGTAGAGTGCCAGATGGCAGAGGTTCACCGCCGCGGCACCCGCGACGACGCGGCACCGATCCGAGCCGACAACCCCCATCACGAACGCAAAGGACTGACATCGTGGCAGGCGTGAACATCAAGCCGCTTGAGGACAAGATCCTTATTCAGGCCGTCGAGGCTGAGACCACCACCGCTTCGGGTCTGGTCATTCCGGACTCGGCCAAGGAGAAGCCCCAGGAGGGCAAGGTCATCGCTGTGGGCCCCGGCCGCTGGGACGAGGACGGCGACAAGCGGATCCCGCTGGACGTCAGCGAGGGTGACACCGTCATCTACAGCAAGTACGGCGGCACCGAGATCACCTACGGTGGCGAGGCCTACCTGATCCTGTCGGCGCGCGACATCCTCGCGGTCGTCGGCTGATCGCAGACGCAAGAACCCGAGAACACCCCGGACGGCCGTCAGGCCGCCGGGGTGTTCTTCATTCCGTGGCTGGGCCGGCGGCGGCGGATCAGGTGCCGCTCATGCTCGGACAGGCCGCCCCAGATGCCGTAGATCTCGTCGACGGACAGGGCGTGGGAGCGGCACTGCGCGATCACCGGGCACGCGGCGCAGATCTGCTTGGCACGACGTTCGCGCTGCAGTCGTGCGTGCCCGCGCTCACCCTCGGGGTGGAAGAACACCGACGAGTCCAGGCCCCGGCAGCCACCCTCGCGCTGCCAGTCCCAGAAATCGGCGTTGGGGCCGGGCAGGCGGTCTGCGGTGATGGTCACGGCTCTTTCCTCTCCTCATTCCGCGTGCGCATCCGCGCTCGCATCGCTCACGCTAGGGTGGCCGAATCCGGCGAGTCAAACAGCCGCGACAGGGTCTGTGAGCAGCAATTTTGCGGTCAGGTTAACGGGTGGTGCGGCTCCTGGCGTTTCGCCGTCTCGCGGTAACACCGGGTAAACATGACGTGGACCCGATGTCACGAGAAGCGACGACTGGTCACCGATTGTTACGCCGCACGAAATCCGACGAGAAGAGGACGATGACCGGGGAGCACGCCGGACTCACGCAGTGGCAGCGGGCCGTCGAACTCGGCGCGCAGGGGTGGGCGGCGGCCGCCCGCACCGCCCTGGCGACGCTGGTCGCCGATCCGCGGACGTCCACGGCGGTGGTCTCCCTCGCCCACAGCACCCGTGCCTCGCTGATCCGGCAGTCCGGGGGACACGCCGCGGCCCGGGCCGGGGACGGCCGGGCCTGCGCGCTCGCCGTCGCCGGCGCCGACAGCGACGACGAATGGCTCTCCGCGGCGTGGATGGACGGGCTGGTCGGGCTGGCCGCGGACAACCTGGGGATCGGCGACTTCGCCGCGTCCCGCCGCCTCCTCGACCGGGCCGCCGGCTGCCGCGCCGACGCGCGCACCGCGCTGCGGCTGTCGTGGGTGCGCAGCGAATGGGGCCTCTACTCCGGTGACCTGACCGTCGCCCGCGCGGCGGCGGCCCGGTCGGCGGACCTCGCCGAGGCGCTCGACTCGCCGCGCCACGGCCTCAAGACCGGACTGATCGCCGCGGCCGTCGCCGCCGCGACCGGCGACACCGAGGCGGCGGTGCGGGGCGGGCGGGCCGCCTACGACCGGGCGGGGGAACTGGGTCTGCTCCCGCTGCGCTGGGCGGCCGTGACGCTCCTCGCGGGCGTCGACCCCGGTACCGGGGAGTACGCGGCGTCCGCCGCCGAACTGCGCAGCGTACTGGCCCGCCGCGGCATGCCGCTCGCGCCCCTTCGGCCCGGCGAGCGCCACGGTCGATAAGGTGGACCGGTGATCCGCCGAACCCGTCCCGCCTCCACCGGGGACCGGACTCGGCACAGCGATGTAACACTTCGAGCACAGTGTGACGATGAAACTGACAGGTGAGGCGCTGGACGAGAAGGTCCGGGAAGCGGTGAGCGGGGACCGCGTGGCGCTGAGCTCAGTGCTCGAAAGTGTGCGAGAACCCGTTCTCCGCTACTGCCGGGCACGCATGGGTGCCGGCGAACGGCACCTGTTCTCGGCTGACGACGTCGCGCAGGAGGTGCTCATGGCGGTGATGACGGCGGTGCCCCGGTACCAAGACCAGGGTCGCCCGTTCATGGCCTTCGTCTACGGCATCGCCTCGCACAAGGTCGCCGACGCGATGCGCTCGGCGGCACGCGTCAAAGCCGACCCCACCGACGCCGTCCCCGAATCGGTCGACGTCTCCCGTGGCCCCGAACAACGAGCTCTCGACAACGATGCGAGCCGCCGGATGGCCGCGCTCCTGGAGACCCTGCCGGAGAAGCAGCGCGAGATCCTCGTGCTGCGCCTGGTGGTCGGGCTGTCCGCGGAGGAGACCGCCGAGATGGTCGGCAGCAGCGCCGGCGCGGTGCGCGTCGCGCAGCATCGTGCGCTCGCGAAGCTCAAGAAGCAGATACGACCGGGAGGTGAGTGGTGAAGCACGAGGACGAGTCGCCCGTCGACCTGAACGCCGTCCACCACGACGACGACTTCCTGAACGCCCTCATCGAGGGCCGGGCGCTGCCCGATCCCGATCCCGCCGAGCAGCGGCTGGGAGCGCTGCTGTTCGCGTGGCGCACCGAGACCCTCGCCGAGCCGATCCCGGTGGAACCCCGGCTGCCCGACGTCGAGCAGGCGATCGCCGTCGCCGAGGCCGAACGCAAGCGCCGCGCCACCGCCCGCCACCTGCGCCTGATCTCCGGCGCCGCCGCGATCACCGCGGTGGCGGCCGCCGGCCTGCTGGTGCTGTCGGAGAACTCGCAGCCGGGTGACCCGCTGTGGAACGTCAAGAAGGTCGTCTTCGCCGAGTCCGCCAAGCAGACCCAGGCCACCGTCGACGTCCAGAACACGCTGGAGCGCGCCGAGGTCGCGATGGCCGCGGGCGACACCACCGGGGCCACCGTGCTGGTTCGGAAGGCGCAAGAGGACCTCAAGCCGGTCCACGACAAGGCCACCCGCGAGCGGATGCAGCAGTGGATTCAGCGCCTGCTGTCCGACGACAAGCCGGTGACCTCGGCGTCGTCGTCGACGAGCGCGACCACGCCGGTGGATCCGACCACGTTGCCGTCGGAGGTGAGCGGTTCGCCGACCACCTCGGTGACCGTGCCGGTGACCCCGACCACGCCGACCAAGCCGCCGTCGTCCTCGTCGTCCGCGTCGCCGTCGTCGAGCACCAGCGCGTCCGCGTCGCCGCCGTCGAGTTCGATTCCGGAGGGCGCGGTTCCGGCCGAATAGCCGCCCGGCCTCAGCGCCGGCGTTCGCCGAAGATGCCGTGGGCGTCGGCGAATCCGCGACAGTAGTCCCAGGTCACGTAGTCCTCGGGGCGCGGATCGAGGGCCGGCTCATGCGGACGGACCGAGCCGTCGGCGAGCAGCTGATGCAGGCTGGCGCGCAGCATGTCCCAGTCGTGGAAGTGATCTTCCCGACAATCCTCGCAGATCACCACGAGACCACGGATCCCGCGCGGGGCGAGCAGCCGTTCGTACACGTCGAGGTCGGCCAGATCCTCGCGGACCGCCTCGCGCTCCTGATCATCCAGGGGCACACCGGGTTCCATCGCGTCCAGAGCTGCGGCGGGATCGCTCGGGTCGTCCGCGAACGGGTCCGGCGGCATTCCGGGAGGGAAGTGGTCGTGCACGTCCTCCACCGTAGCCGATCGGGTCGGTGGCCGCCTCGGCCGATACGATGGAACGATGACGCCCGTACGCACTGGTGGAGATGATCCGAACAAGGTCGCGATGCTCGGCCTGACCTTCGACGACGTGCTGCTGCTTCCGGCCGCATCCGACGTCGTTCCCAACGCCGTCGACACCTCGTCGAGGCTGACCCGGGAGATCACCCTCCGTGTGCCTCTGGTCAGCTCGGCGATGGACACGGTGACCGAGTCGCGGATGGCCATCGCCATGGCGCGCGCCGGTGGCATGGGCGTGCTGCACCGCAATCTGTCGATCGAGGCGCAGGCGTCGTCGGTCGAGACGGTCAAGCGGTCGGAGGCCGGCATGGTGACCGATCCGGTGACCTGCCGCCCGGACAACACCCTCGCCGAGGTTGACGCCATGTGCGGCAAGTACCGGATCTCCGGGCTGCCGGTCGTCGATGATCGCGGCGACCTGGTCGGCATCATCACCAACCGGGACATGCGCTTCGAGCACGACCAGTCCCGGCCGGTGTCCGAGGTGATGACCCCGGCGCCGCTGATCACCGCGCAGGAAGGCGTCTCCGCCGAGGCTGCGCTCGGGCTGCTGCGGCGGCACAAGATCGAGAAGCTGCCGATCGTCGACGGCGCGGGCAAGCTGACCGGCCTGATCACCGTCAAGGACTTCGTCAAGACCGAGCAGCACCCGAACGCCACCAAGGACGCCGACGGCCGCCTGCTGGTCGGCGCCGCGGTCGGTGCCGGCGACGAGGCCTGGAACCGGGCCATGGCGCTCGCCGATGCCGGCGTCGACGTGCTGGTCGTCGACAGCGCGCACGGTCATTCGCGCGGCGTGCTCGACATGATCGCCAAGCTCAAGGCCGAATTCGGCGGACGCGTCCAGCTGATCGGCGGCAACGTCGCCACCCGCGACGGTGCGCAGGCACTGATCGACGCCGGCGTGGATGCGGTGAAGGTCGGCGTCGGGCCGGGCTCCATCTGCACCACGCGCGTGGTCGCCGGCGTGGGCGCCCCGCAGATCACCGCGATCCTGGAGGCGTGCGCGGCCGCGTCGGCCGCCGGGATCCCGGTGGTGGCCGACGGTGGGCTGCAGTATTCGGGCGACGTCGCCAAGGCGCTCGCGGCCGGGGCGTCGACCGCGATGCTGGGCTCGCTGCTGGCCGGTACCGCCGAGTCGCCGGGTGAGCTGATCCTGGTCAACGGCAAGCAGTTCAAGAGCTACCGCGGCATGGGTTCGCTGGGCGCCATGCAGGGCCGCGGCCAGGGCAAGTCGTACTCGAAGGACCGCTACTTCCAGGACGACGTGCTCGCCGAGGACAAGCTGGTGCCCGAGGGCATCGAGGGCCGGGTGCCGTTCCGGGGCCCGCTGTCGCAGGTGATCCACCAGCTGGTGGGCGGGCTGCGCGCCGCGATGGGATACACCGGGGCGTCGACCATCGGTGAGCTTCAGCAGGCGCAGTTCGTGCAGATCACCGCGGCCGGACTCAAGGAGTCGCACCCGCACGACATCACGCTGACCGCCGAAGCCCCGAACTACTACACCCGCTGAACCTTCTCCTTCGCAGAAAGGCGCCCTGGTGCGTGACCTCGTCGAATTCGGTATGGGCCGGACGGCCCGCCGGACCTATGAACTCGAAGACATCTCGATCGTGCCGTCCCGGCGCACCCGGTCGTCCAAGGATGTCTCCACGGCCTGGCAGATCGACGCGTACCGCTTCGAGACGCCGATCCTGAACCACCCGACCGACGCGATCGGCTCCCCGGCATCGGTGATCGAACTCGGCCGGCTCGGCGCGCTCGGCGTCCTGAACGGTGAAGGCCTGTGGGCCCGGCACGAGGACGTCGAGGGCAAGCTCGCCCAGCTGATCGAGATCGCCGACGGCGATCCGGATCCGTCGGCCGCGGTGCGGTTCCTGCAGGAGCTGCACGCCGCGCCGGTGAAGCCCGCGCTGCTGGCCGCCGCCGTGGCGGAGGTCCGCGCGGCCGGTGTGACCACCGCGGTCCGGGTGAGCCCGCAGCACGCGCCCGAGCTGACGCCCGCGCTGCTGGAGGCCGGGCTGGAGATCCTGGTGGTGCACGGCACCATCATCTCCGCGGAGCATGTCGCGAAGGCCGAGGGCGAACCGCTCAATCTGAAGACCTTCATCGCCGACCTCGACATCCCGGTGATCGCCGGTGGCGTGCAGGATCACCGCACCGCGCTGCACCTGATGCGGACCGGTGCGGCCGGCGTGATCGTCGGCTACGGCTCGGCGGAGGGCGCCACCACCACCAACGAGGTGCTCGGCATCGGCGTCGCCATGGCGACCGCGATCGCCGACGCCGCCGCCGCGCGCCGCGACTACCTGGACGAGACCGGCGGACGCTACGTGCACGTGATCGCCGACGGTGATCTGCACACCTCCGGCGACGTCGCCAAGGCCATCGCCTGCGGCGCCGACGCGGTCTCCCTCGGCACGCCGCTGGCGGCCGGCGCGGAGGCCCCGGGCCGGGGCTGGTACTGGCCGTCCGCCGCCGCTCACCCGGACACCCCGCGCGGCGCGCTGCTGCAGGTGGCCGAGGAGGAGACGCGGGCGAGTTTCGAGCGCATCCTGACCGGACCGTCCGACGACCCCGACGGCCTGCTCAACCTGATCGGCGCGCTGCGCCGGTCGATGGCGAAGGCCGGATACGCGGATCTGAAGGAATTTCAGAAGGTGGGCCTGTCCGTTCGGGGCTAGGGGCCTAAACTGACCGCGTGGACGTGATGGAGGACGTGTTCACGTGGGTGGCGGTCGCCTTCGAGGCGCTCGGCGCTGTGGTGATGGTCGTGGGCACCGTCGTCGCGATCGTCCTGGGCGTCCGGGCCGGTCTGCGTGGCCGGCCGGGGGAGGAGGTCTTCGCCGTCGTCCGCCAGACGCTCGGCGGGGCGATCCTGCTGGGTCTCGAGGTGCTGGTGGCCGCCGATCTGGTCCGGACCATCACGTCCAAGCCGTCGCTGCAGGATGCGCTGATCCTCGGCATCATCGTGCTGATCCGGACGATCCTGTCGATCTCCATCCAGATCGAGATCGAGGGCGTGCTGCCGTGGCGGCGGGCCCTGCTCACCAGCGGTGCGACCGTCGTCGCCCATCAGGTGGCGAAGGATCGGGCGGCGTCCAGGTAAGGGCACACTTCCTATCTCTACTGTGACAACGCTCATTAGTATCGTCTGTCATGGCGAGCACCGACTTCGACGTCCTGATCATCGGTTCCGGTTTCGGCGGCAGCGTGAGCGCGTTGCGGCTGGTGGAGAAGGGATACCGGGTCGGGGTGATCGAGGCCGGCCGGCGCTTCGAGGACGACCAGTTCGCGAAGACGAGCTGGCGGCTGAACAAGTTCGTGTGGGCGCCGAAGCTCGGGCTGATGGGCATTCAGCGCATCCACATGCTCAAAGACGTGATGATCCTGGCCGGTGCCGGCGTGGGCGGCGGATCCCTGAACTACGCGAACACGCTGTACAAGCCGCCGACGCCGTTCTTCACCGACCCGCAGTGGAATCACATCACCGACTGGGAAGCCGAACTCAGCCCCCACTACGACCAGGCGCGGAGGATGCTCGGCGTGGTCACCAATCCGACGTTCACCAACTCCGACCGCATCATGAAGGAGGTCGCCGAGGAGATGGGCGTCGGCGACACCTTCGGGCCGACGCCGGTGGGCGTCTTCTTCGGCGCCAAGACCGGCGGTGCGGGAGCGCCGGGGGAGACGGTCGACGATCCGTTCTTCGGCGGCGCCGGACCGCGCCGCACCGCCTGCACCGAGTGCGGCGCCTGCATGACCGGCTGCCGGGTCGGTGCCAAGAACACCCTGCTCAAGAACTACCTCGGCCTCGCCGAGGCGAACGGCGCGCAGGTGATCGACCGCACCACCGTCGATCGGCTCGAACAGCGCGGCGACGGATCGTGGATCGTCTCGGCGCACGGCTCGTCGTCGTGGGGCCCGTTCGGCGCACGACAGCGCCAGTTCACCGCCGGCCAGGTGATCGTGGCGGCCGGCACCTTCAACACGCAGAAGATCATGCACCGGGCCAAGGGCTCGACGCTCCCGAAGATCTCCGACGCGATGGGCGTGCTGACCCGCACCAACTCCGAGTCGATCCTGGGTGCGCAGTCGGCGACCTACGACCCGAGCCAGGACTTCTCCGAGGGTGTCGCGATCACGTCGTCGTTCCATCCGGCGTCGAACACGCACATCGAGCCCGTCCGGTACGGCAAGGGCAGCAACGCCATGGCCTACCTGCAAACGCTGCTGACCGACGGCGGCAGTGTCGCGAACCGGTTCGGCCAGTTCCTCAAGCAGGTCGTCAAGAATCCCCTGATGCTGGTGCGGTTGCTGATGGTCCGCAAATGGAGCCAGCGGACGGTGATCGCGCTGGTGATGCAGAACAACAACAACTCGCTGACCACCTTCGTGCGCAAGCGCGGACCGTTCAAGTACGTCACCAGCAAGCAGGGGGTCGGCGAGCCGAATCCGACGTGGATTCCGAAGGGCAACGAGGCGACCCGGCGGATCGCCGACAAGCTGCCCGGCGGCCTGGCCGGCGGTACCTGGGGTGACATCGTCAACATGCCGATGACCGCCCACTACCTGGGCGGCTGCGTGATCTCCGACGATCCGGCCACCGGCGTGATCGACCCGTATCACCGCGTCTGGGGCTACCCGACGCTGCACGTCACCGACGGCGCCGCGATCACCGCGAACCTGGGTGTCAATCCGTCGCTGTCGATCAGCGCGCAGGCCGAACGTGCGGCCTCGCTGTGGCCGAACAAGGGCGAGGACGACCAGCGGCCGGCGCAGGGCGAGCCCTACCGGCGGCTCGCGCCGGTGCGCCCGGTGTCACCGGTGGTGCCCGAGGGGGCGCCCGGCGCGCTGCGCCTGCCGATCACGCCGGTCTAGTGATTCCCGGTCAGCGGTCGATCCACTCGATGTAGCCGCCGCCGGCGATCTCCGTACCGAGGTAGCGGCCGGTGTAGTCGTAGCTGCCCGCGAAGCCGGCGGCCATCCCGTAGGCGAAGTCGTCCCGGGCGACGCCGTGTACGGTGATCAGCTCGCGGCCGTCGTCGTCGTTCACCGACCAGGTGAATTCGGCGGGCAGCTCCATCGCGGCCCCGTCCGGGGTGGTGTGCGTGGGCAGGCGCCGGTGCACGGTGTTCACGAAGCCGCGCGTATAGGTCGCGGTGCCGCGGTCCAGGTCGCGGACGAAGACCATGCGCTGGAACGGGATGCCGGCCGGCCCCAGCAGTTCCGTCATCAGCACCTGCACGCGGTCGCTGATGTTGAGGATCTGATAGGTGAAGAACCGGATCGGCAGCGGTACGTCGGTCCGGCCGCGAGCGTATTCCCAGGTGCACAGTCCGCTGCTGGTGATCGGCTCGCCGCCGTCGGGCGTGAAGGTGCCCTCGTATTCGCAGAGCCGGCTCCAGTGGTCGTAGACGCCGGGCAGGTGCGCGAAGTGGGAGATGTGCTCGGTGGGGCGCAGGACGAGATCGGCGGTGAGGCCGTCCGGGCGGGCGTGGACGGTGATGTCGTGGTCGCGCCGGATCCGCAGCACGTCGCCGATCCGGATGTCGGAGGCGTCCTCGGTGAGGGTGCAATCGTCGGCGATGCTGTAGGGCCGGAAGTTGTCCCGGGAGACCGCCGAGCCGAGCAGCAGCCAGGCCGAGTCTTCCGGCGTGGTCCGCACCAGCGAGGGTACCGAGTAGGCGCGGATGCGCTTCGCGGTACCGAAAAGACTGATGACGTCGAAGAAGTTCACCGGGGCCGGGAGATCGGGCACCATGATCCCGTAGTGGGCGACGCCCCAGCCGTCGGTCGGCGGATGCGACGGCAGCGCGGGATCGTAGGGCGCGCCGTTCAGCGGGCCGATCCGGTTGACGAGGTTCCCGGTGTGCTGCAGTACGCGGTCGAGGAGGGTGCTCACGGTCAGCAGTCAACCACACGGGCGCTACCGTGAGAGTCATGAGTGACTGGCGTGAGACACGGGTCGAGGAGATCAAGGGACTGATCCGGGCGGCCGATCCGGCGATCGTCGAGGAGGCCAAGTGGCGGAAGCCGTCGAACCCGGACGGGGTTCCGACGTTCTCGCTGGACGGCCTGGTCTGCACGGTCGAGACCTACAAGGACAAGGTGAAGGTGACCTTCGCGAAGGGGGCGTCGCTGCCCGATCCGGCGTCGGTGTTCAATGCGAGCCTGACCGCGGGCACGCGCCGCGCGGTCGACCTCGGGGAGAGCGACGTGCTCGACGAGGACGCGTTCGTCGCACTGATCCGGGCGGCGGTCGCCGCGAATCAGATGTAGAGCGCCGGTTCGGCGTACGGGTCGACGGTGTCGGGTCCGGGGCGGGACTTCGCGGCGACGCCGACGGCCACGTAGCCGGCCGGAACGTCGTGCACCACTACCGCGTTGGCGCCCACCTTGACGTCGTCGCCGAGGGTGATGGGGCCGAGGATCTTGGCGCCCGCACCGATCAGGACACGGTCGCCGACGGTCGGATGCCGCTTGCCCTTGTTCATGCTGGTGCCGCCGAGGGTGGAGCCGTGGAACATCAGGACGTCCTCGCCGACCTCGGCGGTCTCACCGATCACCACGCCCATGCCGTGGTCGATGAAGAAGCGGCGGCCGATCACCGCACCGGGGTGGATCTCCACCCCGGTGAGGAACCGGGCGAACTGCGACAGCAGCCGGGCCGGGAGCTTCAGCGGCAGGCCGCTGATCCACAGGGTATGGGCGACGCGATAGAACCACAGCGCGTGCACGCCGGGGTAGGCGATGGCGACGACGAACTTGGATCGGGCCGCCGGGTCGCGGTCGCAGGCGGCCTGGAGGTCTTCGGCGAGGATGGCCGCCAGGCCGGGCTGCGCGGCGGACACTAGTCGACGAGCCCTTCGAACAGCGGCGTGGACAGGTAGCGCTCGCCGAAGTCGGGAAGCACGGCGACGACGGTCTTGCCCGCGAACTCGGGACGCTTCGCGACGTCGACGGCGGCGGCCAGCGCGGCACCCGACGAGATACCGACGAGCAGGCCCTCCTCGGTGGCGGCGCGGCGCGCCCACTCGATGGCGGTGCCGACGTTGACGTCGATCACCTGGTCGTACACGTCGCGGTCGAGGACCTCCGGGACGAAGTTGGCGCCCAGACCCTGGATCTTGTGCGGGCCGGGGGCGCCGCCGTTGAGGATGGGCGACTCTTCGGGCTCGACGGCGAAGACCTTGATCTCCGGGTTCTGCTCCTTGAGGTAGCTGCCGGCGCCGGTGACGGTGCCGCCGGTGCCGATACCGGAGACGAGCGCGGCCACCTGGCCGTCGGTGTCGTCCCAGATCTCCGGGCCGGTGGTGGCATGGTGGACCGCGGAGTTGGCCGGGTTGGCGAACTGCCGGGCCAGGACGGCTCCGGGACGCTCCGCGGCGATCTCCTCGGACTTGCGGACGGCGCCCGCCATGCCCTCGGCGCCCGGCGTCAGGATCAGCTCGGCGCCGAACGCGCGGAGCAGCGCACGACGTTCCTTCGACATGGTCTCGGGCATCGCGAGCACCACGTTGTAGCCGCGGGCGGCGCCGACCATCGCCAGGGCGATACCGGTGTTGCCGCTGGTGGCTTCGACGATGGTGCCGCCCGGGGGCAGGGTGCCGTCGGCCTCGGCGGCGTCGATGATCGACACCGCGATGCGGTCCTTCACCGAGTTCGCGGGGTTGTAGTACTCGAGCTTCGCCAGCACGGTGGCGGCAGCGCCGTCGGTGATCCGGTTGAGCCGGACGAGCGGGGTGCGGCCGACGGCGGCGGTCACATCATCGAAGATCTTCGACACGGGGAATCCTTAGACTCATGAGTGGGCAGAGGGGCGTCGTTTCCGAGCCTAGTCGAGCCCGCGGGCGGCGAGGGTGTCTGCGAAACCATCGGCGGTATCCAATGCGGCCAGCACCGCGGGGACGAACAACACGCGCGGGCCGGCGCGCAGCCCGCGGGCGCGTCGTGCCTGGTCGACCTGGGTGAACAGCTCGGCGAGCAACGGGATCGAGCGGATTGTCAAGGCTAAAGCCATGGCGATTAAATCTGTCCGGACGCCGAGTTTCCGCAGCGGCGACAGCGCCCGGACGATCGCGTCGAGCAGATCGGTGGTGCGGGTGGTCAGCGTGACGACGGCGGCCAGGCCGATCGAGGCGAGGAGTACCGCGCCGACCACGGTCGCCTTGCGCCAGTCGGCGAGGAACAGCTGCAGGACGACGATCAGCGCGATCATCACCAGCGGTCCGCGCATCATCGGCCATGCGCGGACCGGACCGATCCCGGCCAGCGCGAACACCAGGACGGTGGCGCCGACGGCGACCGCCGCACCGACCGGGGTGCGGACGGTGAGGGTCATCGCGATGATCGCGCCCAGCAGGGCGACCAGCTTGAACCCGGCCGGTAGCCGGTGGATCGGCGAGGAACCGGGGACGTAGGCGCCGAGCATCTACTTGCTGTGCGCGACGCTGATCCTCCACGGCACGCCGAACCGGTCGACGCACATGCCGAACCCGGGTGCCCAGAAGGTGGGTTCGACCGGCATGGTCACGGTTCCGCCGTCCGCGAGCGCCGCGTGGACGGTGCGGGCGCTGTCCAGGTCGGGGGCCGTGTACGAGACGGAGAAACGGGTCTTGGGGCCGTCGTCGCCGGTGGGGTCGTCCGAGCCCAGGAAGCCGTCGCCGTCGGGCAGTGCGATGGAAGCGTGCATCACGAAGTCGCCGCCGCCGGGCATCTGCGCGTCGGCGGGAGCGTCGGAGTTCCGCATGATCGACAGCTCGCCGCCGAAGATCTCGTGGTAGCGGGTGAAGGCGTCGGCGCAGTCGCCGCTGAAGAAGAGGTACGGGGTGAACGTCATGGAGTCAGTATGCGCCGGGGCTACGACATGAGGCGGCGGTAGAAACCGATCGCGGGTTCGGGCTCGTCGTCGGCGACCACGCGGCCGTCGTCGAGGACCAGCACCCGGTCGTAGCCGGTGAGCAGGTCGAGGTCGTGGGTGAGCACGATGAGCTGCTCGTCGAGCGCGGCGAGGACGTCGTGCAGCATCCGGGTGTTGCGCAGGTCGAGCATGGTGGTGGGTTCGTCGGCGATCAGGATGCGGGGGCCGATCACCATGATCGACGCGAGCGCGAGAAGCTGTTTCTGACCGCCGGAGAGGGTGTGTGACGGCTGGTCGGCGTGCCCGGCGAGGCCGAAGTCGTCCAGCGTGGCGAGGGCGCGTTCGCGTCGTCGCTGCTTGTCGAGATCGGTGCGGGTGAGGGAGAGTTCGATGTCCTCGAGGACCGTCGGCATGATGATCTGCCGGTCCGGATCGGAGAAGATGAAGCCGACCTGCCGCCGGACCTTCCGGGTGTGTTTGGCGACGTTCAGGCCGTTCACGGTGACGGTGCCCGAGTCCGGAATCACCAGGCCGTTCATCATCCGCGCCAGCGTCGATTTGCCGCTGCCGTTGGCGCCGATGATCCCGATGCGGTGTTCGGCGAGGTCGAGGTCGATCCCGCGCAGGACCGGCCGCCCGGAGAACGCGTGGGCGACCCCGTCGAACGAGATGCCCGTCACCGGCGGATCGGCGTGATCAGGCCGGGCCGTCCGCGATGCACGGCGGCGGCGATCAGCGCCGTGAGGACCGCCTTGATCACGTCGCCCAGGACGAACGGGCCGTTGGTGGTGATCGCGGTGACGAAGGGGACGCCGCCGCGGAGCATCAGGCCCGCGATGCCGCAGAGGTAGATGACGAGCACGCCGCCGACGAGATTGACGACGATGCCGAGCCAGATCCGGTAGCGCGGCATCATCAGGGCAGTCAGCAGACCGATCACGATCACCCCGGGCAGGAAGCCGAGGAAGTAGCCGGCCGTGGGGGAGGCGATCGCCATGGTGCCGGTGCGGCCGCCGGCCAGGATCGGCAGCCCGGCGAGGGCCAGCACCATGAACAGCACGACGGCGAGTGTGCCCTTGCGCGGTCCGAGGACGGCGCCGGCCAGCATCACCCCCATCGTCTGCAAGGTGATCGGGACGCCGCTGGCGAGGTTGAACGAGCCGGGCAGACCCAGCACCACGATGAGTGCTGCGAAGACGGCGGCCTGGGTGATGTCGCCGATGGAGAATTTGAGGAAGCCTGGCACGTAGTACAGCCTAATAAGATGGCTGAATCACTCGTCATCATGGTGGTGGCACTGCTCTCGATCGCCGCGACCACCGTGATCGGACCGAAGGTCGGTCTCGCCGCGCCGCTGCTGCTGGTCGCGATCGGGGTCGGGGCGAGCTTCGTTCCGGCGCTGCGCGACGTCGAGATCGATCCCGAGTGGATCCTCGAAGGCCTGCTGCCGCCCCTGCTGTACTCCTCGGCGGTGTCGATGCCGGCGATGAACTTCCGTCGTGAGTTCCGTGCGATCAGCGGACTGTCGGTGGTGCTGGTGGTGGCCAGCGCGCTGCTGCTCGGCGTCTTCTTCATGCTGGTGATCCCCGATCTGGGCTTCGCGTGGGGCGTGGCGCTCGGTGCGATCATCAGCCCGACGGACGCGGTGGCGACGTCGATCGTCAAGCAGACCTCGGTGTCCAAACGGGTGGTGGCGATCCTGGACGGTGAGTCGTTGCTGAACGACGCGAGCGCCCTGGTGGTGCTGCGCACCGCGATCGTGGCCACCGCGGCGTCGTTCAGCTTCTGGGGCGCGCTGGGCACGTTCGCCTGGTCGGTGCTGGTCGCGGCCGTGGTGGGCGCGCTGGTCGGGGTGGGGAACCTGTGGGTCCGCAAGTTCATCGCCGCGGCGCCGGTGAACACCGTCGTGTCGTTCACGGTGCCGTTCATCGCGGCCGTGCCCGCGGAACTGGCCGGAGGTTCGGGGCTGGTGGCCGCGGTGGTCGCCGGACTGGTGACGGGAGTGGGCGCACCGCGGGTGCTGTCGCCGCGCAACCGGCTGTCGGACACGCAGAACTGGCACACCATGGAACTGGTGCTCGAGGGCGTGGTGTTCCTGACGATGGGGCTGCAGATCAAGCACATCGTGGAGAGCGTGGAGCGCGATCACGCCGGGGTCGGCACGGCGCTGGTGATCGCGGTCGCGGCGCTGGCGCTCACTCTGGTGATCCGGGCCGCGTACTTCGCGCCCGCACTCGGCGTCATCGCTCGCCGGGCCCGGCGATACGCGCGCGCCCAGCCCCGCTTCGAGAGCTTGCAGGAGAAGCTGAGCACGCCGGAGGGCCGGGCGCGCACCGCGGAGAAGTTCGAGGCCACCCGCGGCCGGTCGCTGTCGGAGAAGCGGCTCGACAAGTTCGCCACGCGCGTGACCCGCGGGCTCGCCGACATCGACTACTTTCTGCGGGAGCCGCTCGGCTGGCGGGAGGGCACGACAGTGGTGTGGGCCGGCATGCGCGGTGCCGTGACCGTTGCCGCCGCGCAGACCCTGCCCGCCGACACCCCGCAGCGGTCGATGCTGATTCTCGTCGCCTACGCGGTCGCGGTGGCCTCGCTGACCGTGCAGGGAGGCACCATCGGGCCGTTACTCGCGATGATCGCCCCCAAGGACGACGGCTCGCGCGCGGCCCAGGACGCGGCCGAACGCGAGCGGCTTCTGCAACTCATCCGCGATGCCGCCGAAGCGGTACCGGAGCCGGAACCCCCGGCCGGCGACGACCGTCAGGCGGAGTTCGAACTCGCCCTGCGGCACCGGATCGCGGTGCTCGACGCCCAGCGGGTCGCGCTCCTCGACGCGCGCGACGACGGCACGTTCGACGCCGACATCCTGGAGGAGGCGCTGATGAACGTGGACGCGTCCCAGATCGCCATCGAGCTGCGGGGTCGGCACGTCGAATAGCGCGCCGCGGGGACTGTGGTGTCGTCGATGGCGGAGGTCCTGCTGGGGAGAGTCGGCGTGTCGTTGGACGGATGGCCTGTGGGTGTGTCTGGTTCCAGGGTGCGGCCACGGAACATCCCCGCTCGTGCGGGGAGCACGCTCGTCAAGCGCGCCGAGCGCCGCCAGGCGAGTTTCGGTCTCGGCTGGCGCGAGGTCGCCCAGCTCGCGCTGATGGTCGCCAGCGGCTACGACCGCGATTCGTTCCGGACGTCGGGGTGTCGTGGCGGGACGCGTCGACGCCGAGCTTCGCGGATTCAACGTCGGCCGGCAGAAGTACCGGCTATCGGATCTCTGGGTGATGTCTCGGGGGACCTTGACGAAGATCGACCTCGACGCCGACTGACCGTGATGTGAAAGGCGAGGGTGCGCTCCCCTGTGAAACAGGGGACACCCTCGCCACTTCCGAGAATACCCGAACTTCCCGGCCCCGTGACGGGGGCGGTAGAGCGCGCCGGCCCCGGCGCGGAACATCCCCGCTCGCGCGGGGAGCACACCTGCTCACGCACGGCGTCCGTTGCCGCACCGGGATCATCCCAGAGGGGACACCGCTTCCCGGAATGGGTTGCGGTCGACGCCGAGCCTATCGCGTTCGGCTGGTGGGCGATTCGACAGGCGTGAGGCTGCATAGGCGTCGCGCTGGGTTCAGTGCGACGACGTGTGTGTCGTTGTGTCGAGCGAGCTAACATGTCTCCAAAACGTGTTAGCTTTGTGGATAATTTTTAACATGAATGGCGAATGTGTTGAAGGAGCTACCACGTGGCATGGAACCCGGAAATTCCCTTCAACGATCTGCCGTCACTGCCGCCGGTCGGTCTCGATCTTGAGCCCAAGCGGGTCCTCAAGGCGACGATCGAGGCCCGGACCGCGCTGGCCACGCTTGCTCAGGCCGGTCAGTTGCTGCCGAACCCCAACATCCTGATTCACGCCGTCCCGCTCCTGGAGGCGCAGGCGAGCTCTGAAATCGAGAATATCGTGACGACTGCCGACGAGCTGTTCAAGCACGCCGATTCTGGCGGAGGTGATCACGCCACCAAGGAAGCGTTGCGGTACCGCGGCGCACTGTTCGCAGGGGTCGAGTCGATCCGGGATCGACCGCTGACCGCGACGACCGCTGCCCGTGTCTGCTCAGAGTTGCAGGGTCGTGAGATGACGGTCAGGACGATGCACGGAACACGGATCGCCAACCCGGCAACACGCGAGGTCATCTATGCGCCACCCGAGGGCGCGGAGATCATCCGGGAGAAGCTCGCGGACTGGGAGCGCTTCGTGCACGCCGACGATGGACTCGACCCACTGGTACGCATGGCGCTCGCGCACTTTCAGTTTGAGGCGATCCATCCGTTCCACGACGGGAACGGACGCACGGGCCGTGTCATCAATATCCTGATGCTGATCGAAGCCGGACTGCTGCGTGACCCCATCCTCTACTTGTCGCGCGCGATCATCGCACGGAAGAACGACTACTACCGCCTGCTGCGCGCGGTGACGGCCGAGGGCGCATGGATCGACTGGATCCTGTACATGCTCGAGGTGGTGCGCGAATCGGCGACCTCGACGACGCGCAAGATCGGTTCGATTCGTTCGTGTCAGGAAGAAATCGCCGAGCGAGCCAGAGGTGCCACCCCCGGTGGACGTGACGCTCAGTTCCTTGCAGTCCTCTTCGAGCAGCCGTACTGCCGCATCAGCACGGTCGCAGATCGGTGCGATGTCTCTCGCCAGACTGCCTCGACCTGGCTGCATGCGCTGGTGGAGGCTGGGCTTCTCAGCGCTGTGAAGGCCGGCCGGGAGGTCCTCTTCGTCAACGACGAGTTCATGGACGTGTTGACGCGCCCGGAATGAACTGGGCTTCCGCGATATCAGAACCTGCGGTGCATGCCCCACCGGTGATCACAGCGGTGACTGTAGACGACGGGTCAGACGCCGCCGTGGCGTCGTACGCCGGCTGTCAGGCGTTCGACTCCGCGTCCCGGAGCGTGGACACGGTGTCCCGGACGTTGTTCGCCGAGCTCCGCAGGCTGAACGCGTCGATCACCTCGAAGACACCCACCACGACCAGCAGGATGCCGGAGACCAGGGCGAGCGTCGCGATCGACGTGAGCGGGCTGACGATCAGGATGATGCCGGCGATCACCGTGATGATCGACAGGATGATGCCGGCGACGCGGCCGGGGACGCCGGGGGAACCGGCGAACAGCGAGAGGTTCGAGAAGCCGCGGAAGATCCAGGTGATACCGATCCAGATCGCCAGCAGGGCCAGCGACGACCCGAGGTGCCGCAGGGCGATGACGCCCAGGATCACCGAGAGGGTTCCGGACACGAACGTCAGGAGACGCCACCAGCCGTCGGCATCGGGCACACCGAACGTCGCGATGACCTGGAAGATGCCGGAGATGAGTAGGTAGATACCAAACAGGACGGCGACGACGACCAGCGTCTTACCCGGCCAGACCAGCACGATGATGCCCAGCACGATCGACGCGATACCGATCCCGAGCAGACTCTTCCACGTGCGATCGACGATGTCGGACACGCCGCCGAGAACCGCTGCGCCCACCGGATTGTTCGTTGTCATGGCTTCCCCTCCTGGTCAGACAGCACGGACACGGGTGTGCCGGCCGCTCATGGTGACGATATCCCCCGGGAGGCGGCGTCGCGACAGTTGAAATCACGCGGGTCCGACGGCCTGCGCGGGAGAACACGGTGGCGCGCGGCCTCGAGTTTTCGCCAGTATGTGGTTGTGGCACACGCGAGTCGAGGCAGAGGCCTTTCTGGAACCCCACCGGAGGAAGAACGGGGCGCCTCACGTGACGGGCGGTCCGTAGGACCGGACCGCGCCCGTGTTTGACTGGCCGCTCCTGCGGGGACCGGTTCCGAGCGTCGTGGTGATCCTCGGCGCCGTCTCCTGCATCTACCTTCTCGCCGCCCGGGGACGGCGTGGATGGTGGTCGCGGACCGTGCCGATCGTCGTGATGATCGGCGTGATCGTCAGCGTCATCGCCGACAAGGTGATCGACCACGTCCTGTATTCCGCGTCCGTGCCCGTGGAGGTCCTGGCATGGATCGGGCTCGGCGCGGGCGCGATCGCCCTGGGCGTCGCCAGGGCATGGCGAGCGACGTGGTGGCAGCGCGGGGTCGTGGTCGTCACGGTATTGGTCGTCGTCGCCATGGCCGCGAACAGCGTCAACCGCTACTACGGCGAGTTCCCGACATTCCGCGCCGCTCTCGGGTTGCCTGCCGCCGGTGAAGTCGCCTTCAAGTCGGTGTCCGCGGTGGTCGAGCAGCCGCAGCTCCCGGTGAGTGGCCGCGCGCTGGATCAGGATTGGACTCCCACCGTCCGCCCGCCGGCGAAAGGCGTGGTGACGCAGGTCTACATCCCGGGAAAGGTATCTCGCTTCACCGTCACCCGACGGGCCTACATCTACCTGCCGCCGGCGTACTCGGATCCGAGAAGACCGTTGCTGCCCGTGCTGGTGCTCCTGCACGGAATCCCCGGCAGTCCGTCGGATTGGCTGACGGCCGGCGGCCTGGCGGCCACGATGGACCGGTTCGCCGCGGCCCATCGGGGACTGGCGCCGGTCGTCGTGATGCCCGACGCCACCGGGTCGTTGCTCGGTGATCCGATGTGCATGGATTCCCGGCTGGGCAACAGTGCGAGCTACCTGGCCGTGGACGTCCCGATGTGGATCCGCCGCCATCTGCAAGTGGACGACGATAGTCGCCGGTGGGCCATCGCCGGACTCTCCTATGGCGGCACCTGCGCGTGGCAGCTCGCACTCCGCAGGCCGGCCACGTATCCGACGTTCATCGACCTGTCGGGGGAGGTCGAGCCGTCACTCGCTACCCGGGCGCAGACGATCCGGGTCGCGTTCAACGGAAACGCGGCCGCCTACACCAGGGCCACTCCGCTCCACATGCTGGCCGCCGCGCCGCATCCGTCGGTGGCGGGAATCATCGGGCTGGGCCGAGCCGACACCACCTTCGGTCCCCAGCAGCGGCTGGTGTACGCGGCCTGTCGGCATGCGGGTATCGACGTTCGTCTGCTTGTGCTTCCGGGCGCGCACACCTGGCAGGTGTGGAGCGTCGGGCTCCGGAGGAGTCTTCCCTGGTTGGCGTATCGACTGGGCATCACCGCACCGTGACCGGGCGGACGAACCAGGGAAAGTCGTCTCGTGACCCGGCACATCTCGGCGCGCGCCGTCGTCTGGTTCAGCCCCGCAGATCCCGGGCGATCCACTCCGCCACGGGCTCTCCGCCTGCCAGATGGTCCACGACCAGCCGTTCGACCCGATCGGGCCGCATGCCCGAATACCAGGTGCCGTCCGGGTAGACCGCCATCACCGGGGCGAGGGCGCAGGGGAACAGACAGCCGGTGACGGTCGTCAGGACGTCGTCGTCGCCGAGCCCGCGATCGGCCAGCGCCCTGCTGAGCGTCGCGGCGGATTCGCGGGCGCCCTCGACGCTGCATCGGGGTCCGCGGCAGACCAGCACGTGACGGGTGAAGGCGGGGACCTGCTCCCAGGCCGGCGAGAGGATCGGTGCGGTGGTGGTCCGGGCCGGCGTGCCGCCGTCGTCGATCGCCCGCTCGAGCAGTCCGGCGAAGCCGTCGTGGTCGGTGAGCAGGGGAGCGACGCGCACCTGCGGCGTCGGTGTTCCGGCAGGCCGGGTGCGCAGCCAATGTCCGACGATCCGCGCGATCCACGAGTCCTGCTTGGCGTCGCCGAGGGTCTGCCCGCTGATCAGCAGCACCGCCCGTGCCCCGGCGCCGGTGGCGTCGTCGAGCGCTTCGGTGATCGTCGTGTCCGATCCGCCGAGCACCGCGACGCGGAACTCGATGTCCGGCCGGGCGGCGCGGAGCCGGCCGAGTGCGGTGGTCAGCGCGCGGGCCGGGGCGTCGCCGCGGTCGGTGGGGGCGGTGACGGTCACCCAGTCGGCCGTCATCGCGTTCCCCGGCCGGGGCCGCCGATGGTCCCGCACAGCACGACCATCGGCGCGCCGGTGCGCGGATGCGGCGTGATCTCGACGTCGAGCCGGTACACATCGGCCAGCAGCTCGCGGGTCAGGACATGCGCGGGCGGCCCCTCGGTGACCAGCAGGCCGTCGTCGAGCACGATCAGATGGTCGCAGTACATGGCCGCCAGCTGCAGGTCGTGCAGGGCGGCGACGGTGGTGATCGGCAGCGAGCGCAACAGGGTCAGCACGTCCAGTGAGGCGGACGTGTCGAGGTGATTGGTGGGCTCGTCGAGCAGCAGGACTCTCGGCTGCTGCACCAGGGCGCGGGCGATCTGCGTCTTCTGGCGTTCGCCGCCCGACAACGACTGCCACGTGCGGGTGCGCAGTTCCTCGATGCCCAGCCTGGCGAGGGCGTCGTCGACCAGTTCCCGCGTGTCGACCCGCCGGAATCGGCTCCCGGCGTGCGGAATGGTGCCCAGATCGACCACCTGCTCGACGGTCAGCTCGGTCTCGGTAGCCGAATGCTGTTCCACGGCGGCCACGACGCGTGCGAGCTCGCGGTGCGGATAGCTGCGCACCGGCCGGTCGCCGAGGAGCACCCGGCCGGTGTCCGGACGCGTCCAGCGGGCGATGGTCGAGAGCAGGGTGGTCTTGCCCGACCCGTTCGGCCCGATGAGCCCGGTGAACCCGCCGGCCGGCGCGGTGGCGGTGATCCCGGTCAGCAGCCGGGCCTCGCCGACGGCGTATCCGACGTCCTCGAGGCGGATCGGCAGCGCCGGCGACGTCGTCCCGGTCATGCGGCCGCCCCGTGCCGTCGCAGAATCCAGACGAACGCCGGGACGCCGATGATCGCGGTGACCAGGCCGAGCGGCAACTCCTGCTGATTCAGGATGCTGCGGGCCAGGATGTCGGTCCACACCAGAAGCAGAGCGCCGAGCAGCGCCGTGACCGGCAGCATCCGCCGGTGCAGCGGCCCGATGATCAGGCGGGCGACGTGCGGCACCACCAGCCCGACGAAGCCGATGATGCCGGAGTTCGCGACGATCACCGCGGTGCACAGCGAGACGGCGATGTACAGCGTCCAGCGGGTCGCGGTGACGGAGATGCCGAGGCTCGACGCGGCGCGGTCGCCGAACGCGAAGGCGTCGAGCGTGCGCGCGTACGACCAGACGACGCCGAGCGTGAGGACCACCATGACGGTGACCAGCGTGGTCGACGGCCAGCGGGCACCGGCCACCGAGCCGAGCGTCCACCGCAGGACCGCGGCGGCCGCGTGCGGATCGCTGAAATAGACGAGCGCCGACGAGATCGCGGCGCCGCCCTGCGCGACGGCGACGCCGGCCAGGATCAGCCGGTTGGGCAGCAACGCCCCCGTCCGGGTGGTCGCGATCGCGAAGACCAGAGCCAGGGCGCCGAGCGCGCCGAGGAACGCGGCGACACCGACCGGGCCGAGGCCGGCCCCCACTCCGACGCCGAGCCCGGTCACCAGGACCAGGACCGCGCCGACCGATGCCCCGGACGACATGCCCAGCAGGTACGGGTCGGCCAGGACGTTCCCGGTCAGCGACTGCAGGACGGCGCCGGCGACGGCCAGGCCGGCGCCGGCCGCGGCGGCGGTCACCACGCGTGGCATCCGCAGATCGACGACGATGTACTCGTTCCCCGCGCCGACACCGGTGTGGAACCCGAGGCGTGCGCCGACCGCGGCCGCGACGTCGCCGAGGCTGAGTCCGACCGAACCGATCACCACGCCGGCGCCGATGCTCAGCGCGACCAGTACGACGAGCACCGCCACCAGCATCGGAAAGGTGACGCGCGACCGGCGCGGCGCGGCCGGTGCGCCGGTGGTCCGGGTCAGCGCTTCGCCAGCGCGTCGGACAGCGTCACAGCACCGTCGATGGTGCGCGCCCCCGGCGTCGACTCGGAGAACGGGATGACGATGTACGACTTGTTCTTCACGGCCTTCAGGCCCGCCAGCGCCGGGTCGCTCTCCAAGAACTGCCGCTTGGCGTCGGCGCGGGAGAAGTCAGCGTCGATCAGCACGATGACGTCCGGGTCGGCCTTGATGACCTGCTCCCAGCTGGTGTCGGCCCAGTTGCCGTCCAGGTCCGCGAAGACATTCGTGGCGCCCACCGCGTCCATGATGAGTTGCGGTCCACCGCTCTTCGCGCCGACCGAGGGGGTATCGGTGGCGTCGTCCCACCACATGATCGTGGTGCCCTTGCCCGCGTCCTTCTTCTTGAGCTCGGCGAGGGTGTCGCGCATCTTCTCGTTCACGCCGTCGGCGGCGTCGGTGCGGCCGAAGAGCTTGCCGTAGTCGGACACCTCACCGGCGATCGCATCCCACGACGACGCCGCGCGGTCGGCCTTGTTCTCGCAGCCGAAGGGCGAGACATAGGTCGCGATGTCCAGCTTCGCCAGCTCCTCGCGCGTGCCGATGCCCTTGTCGGCGAACGCCGAACCGTACGACGCGGCCACGAGATCGGGCTTCTTGCTGATCACGGTCTCCAGGTCGGGGTACTTGGGGGCGATGACCGGGATCTTGTCGTAGGCGGCCTTGAACTGCGGGGCGATCTCGTCGTCCAGGTAGGCCGTGCCGATCATGTCGTTCTCGGCGCCGATCGCGAGCGCCGACTCGGTCGCACCCTGGTTGACGGTGATCGCGCGGGTGGCCGGGGCCTTCAGCGTGACGGTGTGACCGCAGTTCTTCAGGGTGATCGCGCCGTCGGTGGCCTTGTCGTCGGTGCTGCTGCCGCAGGCGGCGAGCGTGAGGGTGAGCGCGGCGGCGGTGCATGCGGCCGCGACGGTGGTGAGGGTGCGCAAAGCGACCCGCCTTCCATATCTCGTGGAATCGGTTCACGTCGCGGCCGGTCTCCTGGCTACGCAGGGTCTACCGGGAACCACACCTTCCCGGGCGCTGAGCGCCCAGTGGCTGGGGACATACCCCGTCGTGGTACCCGGACCTGCTCACAGTGGCGAGAACCGCGCCGGCACTTCACCGGACTTCCCGAACACCGCGACGTCGCCTGCATGGTAGCGCGCGAACGGTGGGACGCTATCGGACAGGTACACAGGTACTTCTGTCGATGATCACCGGCGACCGGGTCCATCGTGGGAACATTCCTTGATGAGGTCACCGCGTGCCGGCATGCATGGCACGGTTCGTCATCGTGTCGGTGCAGTGCTGGCGATCGTCCTCCTCGCCGTCGTCGAGCCGGGGTGGCGATCGGCTCCGGTCTCGGCGGCACCACCGATCCCGCCGCCCTCGGCGGACCCGTTCTACCGATACGACGGTCTGCTCGGCGCCTATGCACCCGGCGCGGTGCTCCGGACCCGGTCGGTGCCCTTCGGCTACCGCGGGGCGACGGCGCCGATCCGCAGCTCCCAGGTGCTGTACAGGACCACCGATCAACAGGGGCGGCCGACGTCGACAGTCGCGACGATCCTTCAGCCCCCGGTCACCGGACCGCCGAAGCTGCTGTCGTATCACATGGCCTACGATGCGCTCGGGCCGCAATGCGACCCGTCGTACACGCTCACCGGCGCGGGTTCCCCCGGCGCGGCCGGAACCCTGGAACAGGGTGTGATCAGCGGATATCTCTCCCAGGGGTACACGGTGGTGGTGCCCGACTACGAGGGCCCCGATCTGCAGTGGACCATCGGGCGGGAGGCCGGATACGCCGCGCTCGACGGGGTCCGCGCGACGCAGAAGATCCTGCGGCTGCCGACGACCACGCCGGTCGCCATGGCCGGATACTCCGGCGGTTCGGTGCCGACGCAGTGGGGCGCGGAGGTGGCGCCGTCATACGCCCCGGAGATCCGGCTCATCGCCGCTGCGGCGGGCGGACTTCCGGTCAACCTCGCGCACAACCTGCCCTACGTCAGCGGAAGCAAGGACTGGGCGGGAGTGATCCCGGCGCTGATCGTCGCCTATCGGCGCGCGTACTCGCTGGACACCGATGCGTTCCTGTCCGCACGGGGCAAGAAGATCGTCAAGACGGTGTCGTCGCAGTGCATCAACGCCTTCGCCGCGAAATATCCGGGGCTGACCGACGCGGACATGGTACGACCGCCCTACCGTTCGCTGCTCGACGTGCCGGGTGTCGTGCGGGCGATCAACGACAACATCATGGGCACATCCGGTACCCCGCGCATACCGATGCTCCTCGGCGTCGGTGACGTCGACGGCACCGGTGACGGGGTGATGATCACCCGCGACGTCGAGAGTCTCGCGTACTCGTACTGCCGCCGCGGTGTGCGGGTGTCGTACGCGCAGTTCACCGGCAAGGCGCATGGAGAGGCGTTCATTCCCTTCCAGGAGCAGACCGCGCGCTTCCTCACCGACCGCTTCGCAAGGAGGCCGACGGCCTCGAACTGCGCCACGCTGAGACCCGGTGGCGGCCTCAGCCCGACCTCGGTGCCGTGACGGCACCGACCGATGAAGGAATCGCCATGGCCGGTCCGTTCGACTCGCACCTGAACCGGGTGTTCAGCAAAGGGTTCTATCGGGACAAGGACTTCGACTTCTCGGTGCGGTGCGTGCTCGGCGCGTCGGCGCACGGGGGCTCGGATGTGGGGGAGGTACTCGCCGCCATCGACGGCGTCCCCGACGGTGATCATCAGCGCTGGTTCGACGCGTGGCTCGCCCTGGGACGACGCGTGCGGGCCGACGCGGACGCCGAACGCGACGCGGGCCGGACGGTGAGCGCATCGTCGTCGTACCTGCGAGCGGCGACCTACTTCGCCGTCGCCGTGAACGCGGCGAGCGCACTCAAGCACGACGACCCGCTCCTTCCGACGTTCCGCCTGCAACGCTCCAGCTGGGACGCGTTCGTCGACGCGTGCGGACAACGTGTCACCCGCGTCCAGATTCCGTACGACGGCACGACGCTGCCCGGCTACTTCTTCCGGACGGTCGGCCACGAGCAGCGCCCCACGCTGATCATGGTCAACGGCAGTGACGGAGCGATCAGCGACCAGTGGTCCTCCGGAGCTGGCGCGGCCCTGGCCCGCGGCTATCACGTGCTGATGTTCGACGGCCCCGGACAGCAGTCGATGCTCTTCGAGCGGGGGACCCGATTCCGCGCCGACTGGGGCGCGGTACTGACGGCCGTGGTCGACTTCGCGGTGGCGCAGGACGGCGTCGACCCCGACCGCCTGGTGGGGTACGGGATCAGTCAGGGCGGCTACTGGCTGCCTAGCGCGCTCGCGACGGAGCACCGGCTCGCGGCCGCGGTGGCCGATCCGGGCGTCGTACGCGTGGCGGCATCGTGGGAGTCGTCGATTCCCGCGAGCTTGATGAAGCTCTTCCACGCGGGAAAACGCGAGGCGTTCGACCGCGACATGGCCCTCGGAATGAGACTCTCGCCGACCGCGGCGCGGACCTGGAAGTTCCGCGCCCGGCCGTACGGGCAAGACAGCTACTACGACACCCTCGCCGAAGTGGATCGATACGTCCTGTCCGACACTGAGGCCGCGCGGATCACGACGCCGCTGATTCTCACCGCTCCAGAACACGAGCAATTCTGGCCGGGACAGTCGGAGATGCTCGCGGAACGGACCGGTGGTCGCGCCGAGGTGGTGCACTTCACCGCGGCGGAGGGCGCCGACTACCACTGTCAGCCGCTGGCGCGCCGTCTCACGGAGACACGGGTCTTCGCGCGGCTGGATCAGATCCTGACCTAGCTGTACTTCCCCGTGAGGTTGTGAACGCGGGCTGAGGGGACGAGGCCACCGATCCCGGTGTGGGGTCGGTGGTGATTGTAGTAGTGCAGCCAGAGCTGGTAGGCCGCTGCGCGGTCGGCTTCGCTGGT